>CAZCHS010000079.1:0-16447 GCA_964498725.1 uncultured bacterium
ATAAAAACCGGATAATAGGAATTATCCTTTACAGTAAGAAGTACCTGAGTAGTTACCTGTAAATTATGATCACATCGTTCGAAATGAGCAAGAATTTTACAGAGTTGTAAAGTCTGCTACAAATAATAGTACAAATCATCATTTTTTATCAATTTGATAAATTGGTTTATAGAAATAATAAAAATAAATTGGCAGTTCCTGTTCACTTTATGAAGCATAGGTATTTTCTCCTCAATAAATAAATGTAACTAACCTGCATTATTCATATAAATATGAACAATGCCCGCTTCGCGCCGATACATTTCCTGTGGAAACTATCGGGATTAACCTGAATATCATTCTATGAATTTTCCAATTTATCTTTTTATTATTATTTTCATAACTTATTAATTTTGTTCGCTTTCCTTTAAAAAATTGAAAATTCATGAATAATTCAGGTTAAAAATTATGGTGAATTTTTCTGTTTGGTATATCTTCTGCTTTAAATCTATATTCGCTGGAATTTAAAAGTATGAGGGAACCATGAAAAAATTACTACTAATCATCATTTGCCTGGCAACTATCGGAATCGCAAAGGAAAGAAGCGTGGCCGGTGAAACCGCAAAAATCTATACAACAGCAAAAGATACCGACATGCGGCTGGACCTGGACAGCACGAAAAATTTTGAAAATTCCAAACAGGCTACAGAATCAGAAGTTTCTGTGTTCGTGAATCCGAACAGGAAATTTCAAACTTTCATCGGAATCGGGGCAGCAATTACAGACGCGGCAGCTGAAGTTTTTGCCACATTACCCAAAGCAAAACAGCAGGAATTTTTGAAAGCCCACTTTGATGAAAATGAGGGTATCGGCTACACTTTATCGCGCACTTCTATCCACAGTTGCGACTTCAGCAGTGCCAGTTTCACCTACGTCACTAATGAAGACAAGGACCTGAACACTTTTTCCATTGACCATGACAGAGAATATCGCATTCCCATGATCAGGCAGGCCATTGCAGCGGCCGGTGGCGAATTGCTGTTTTATGCATCTCCATGGAGTCCGCCGGCCTTTATGAAGACTAACCAGAATATGTTACAGGGCGGCAAACTGCTGCCGGAATACAATGACGCCTGGGCCCTTTACTACACAAAATTCATCAAAGCCTATGAAAAGGAAGGTATTCCCATTTGGGGCATTACTTTGCAGAATGAACCCATGGCTGTGCAGACCTGGGAATCCTGTGTTTATACGGCTGATGAGGAACGGGATTTCCTGAAAAACCACCTTGGCCCGGTGATGGAAAAAGAAGGACTGGGGGACAAAAAGATCGTTGTCTGGGACCATAATCGCGACCTGATCGTCAATCGCGCCAATACCATTTTTGAAGACCCGGAAGCCGCGAAATACGCCTGGGGTATCGGCTTTCACTGGTACGAAGACTGGGCCGGCGGCAAGCAGATGTTTGAGAATTTGGACCGGGTGCAGGAAGCGTATCCTGACAAGAAATTGCTTTTCACCGAAGGATGCGCCGATAGTTTTGATCCGGACAATTTGTATTTCTGGGGAAATGCGGAACGCTACGGCAGTAACATGATCAATGATTTTAACCAGGGAACCGTGGGCTGGACTGACTGGAATATTTTGTTGGATGAACGGGGTGGCCCCAATCATGTGGGTAATTTCTGCTTCGCACCAGTACATGCCAATACCAAAACCGGAGAACTGATTTACACGCCCTCCTATTACTATATTGGTCACTTTTCCAAGTTCATTCGACCCGGCGCCAAGCGGATCAGCACCGCCAGCAGCCGCAGTCATTTACTGAGCACCTCTTTTCAAAACAATGACGGATCAATCGTAACTGTGGTCATGAACCAAAGCGACCTGGAAATCGATTATAAACTTTATGCAGGGATGCAGGCCATTGAACTGAAAAGCCGGCCTCATTCAATCCAAACAATTGTATATTAACCGAAACCTTTCAAATGGTCTGGCTTGTCCAGTATAGCCTGAAAGGCGAAGATGGAAAGACCTTTGAAATGGTTGTTATTTGAAATGAAAATTAAGACCAAGGAAAAATAATGAAAAAATTAATCACTTTAACCCTGACACTGATCTGGACAATTTCAGTCCTCAACTGTTCCGAATCAACTACCAAAAGCGAACCTGAAGATTTTGGTTTCCTGAAAGCCGATGGCAAATTGATCGTCAATGGCAATGGTGATGAAGTCCTGCTTCGCGGTATGGGTTTTGGCGGCTGGATGGTGCAGGAACCCTATATGATGAAAGTCAGCGCCAGCGCGCCGGCAGGACAGCATACAATATTCGAAGATATCGAAGAATTAGTCGGCCCGGAAAATCTGGAAACATATCATCAGGCCTGGCTGGACAATTACTGCACGGAAAAAGATGTGGAACAATTGAAAAAACTGGGGTTCAATTCTTTGCGGGTGGCCTTGCATTACAATCTTTTTACCCTGCCGATTCAGGAGGAACCGGTGACCGGACAGAATACCTGGCTGGACCGTGGCTTCGAAATGACAGACGAATTACTGGAATGGTGTAAGGAACATCAGGTTTATCTAATATTGGATCTGCATGCGGCACCGGGGGGGCAGGGCAAAGACGCCAATATTTCCGATTATGATGAATCACTACCATCTCTCTGGGAAACACCACTCAACCGGCAGAAGACCGTTGACCTCTGGCGGAAACTGGCGGAGCGCTATGCCGACGACCCCTGGATTGGCGGCTATGATCTGATCAATGAACCCAACTGGGACATGGGACAGCAAAACCGGCCCTTGAAACAACTCTATGACCAAATCATTGCTGCTATTCGTGAAGTTGACCAGAACCATATCATTTTTATCGAAGGGAATTGGTTTGCCAATACCCACACCGGATTGTGGCCCTTTGATGATGATAATGTAGTTTTAAGTTTTCACCGATATTGGTGTGATAATACTACGGAAACTATTCTCACTTATTTGCAGATGAGGGATCAATACAATGTGCCCCTCTGGATGGGCGAATCGGGTGAAAATACCAATGAGTGGTATGAAGAAGCCGTGAAATTGCTGGAAGAGAATAAGATCGGCTGGGCCTGGTGGACCTGGAAAAAAATGGAATCCGGCTCCGGTGTCTATTCCATCAAAGCGCCAAACGGTTATAGTACATTGCAGCATTACTGGGAACATGGCGGCGAAAAACCGGACACAGCCTTTGCTTTTGATGTGATGATGAAAGTGGCGGAAAATGCGCTGCTGGAAAATTGTTCGCTCAATGGCGGTGTGATCCAGGCGCTGATACAATAAAGTTCCAGAACCAATTATTCAGTTCAAAAAAATCGACCTCAAGCGATGAAAAAATTCGCTTTTTGCATCAATTTTTGCATTTTACTGTGTAGGTAACTGTGGGCTTGGGTTTCAGTAGATCGGTTCGCCCCTCCAAATGGTCTTCCAAATCAATATAGGGAATACCTTCCCGCCACCATTTTGGCGCTTCGGCATCCATCAGATAATGATCGAAAAACTCTTTCATACGGAGGGTATAATCTTTTTGGTTTACTGTTTTTCTCAGGCCGTGATTCTCGCCTTTGTATTCCAGCATAACAACCGGTTTTCTCATTCGCCGCAAGGTATTGTAATACTCAATTCCCTGGTTCCAGTCCACCGCGCCATCCTTATCATTGTGGAGCATTAACAGCGGTGTTTCTACATTTTTTGCATGATACACCGGTGAATTCCGGGTATAAGCATCCAGATTGTCCCAATATCCGCCTTTGAACCGGCCCTGACTGGATTCAAAAATCGCCATATTGGCGCCGCCGGTATTCCAGTAAATCGATGAATACATGCTCAGCATATTGGTCAGCGGAGCGCCGGCGCAAGCGGCTTTGAACATGTTTGTCTGGGTAATGACAAAAGAGGTCTGGTATCCGCCCCAGGAATGCCCCTGGATACCAAGTTTATTTTCATCGACAACACCGGTCGCAATGGCGGCGGTTAAACCGGAAGTAATACAATCAACAGCCGACATTCCCGGATCATTTAGCTGGTATGTAATATCAGGCGTAAAGACGGCGTAACCATTACTGGTGTAATAGGAAAAATTCATAATACCGGCCAGTCGCGGTCTTAAATAATGATTTGCCCGTTGGGATAATTTCTCATACATGTAGACAATGGTGGGATATTTTTTTCCCTGGGAATAATCAGCAGGCAGATACAACACTCCCTGCAATGAGTCGCCGGCCTCAGTCACATAATTAATAATTTTCCCACCTGAGCACCATAAGACTTCATCCTGTTGCGGATTTGTAAAGGTAATTTGCTGAAAATCATCAAAATTATTTTTAGCTAAATAATAGTCCGGATAATTTTTATAATCTTCTCTTGTGAATACAAAGGTTTCTTCATCGCGGGCTTTTATTAATTCACGATATTCATGATCACTGAAGAAAATACCATCAATGCCGGCGCGGCCCTTTTTCAACAACCCGATTCCATTTTTCTTGGAGTATTCGCCATACATTTTTAAATAAATATCCTTATCAAGATCAATGTGTTCATCTTCCGGGTAAATTCTGTATTCGGTAAGAAATCGAACCTGGTTTTTCCGGCCGATCTCCGTCAGGTTGACAAACTTTTTCCCATCCCGGTGAACCTTCCAGATATCCCAGCCATCAGATAACAGCACATATTTGCCGTCCAAACTCCAATCAAGGGGTATTACAGGTGGATTCTCGACATTGTGATCGTCATCGACATCAATGAAACTGACCGGAATTTTTTCCGTGATATTTATACTTTCCTGTTTTTTCATGTTATATGTGTAAAAGTCACCATTTTCGTAATAGAAAAAATAGTTATAATCCGGCGAGCAGCCAAAATACCACCGGATTTTCTCAAGGGCTAAGTAACTATTGCCTGTTTCCAGGTCGAACACATAAATATCAAAAAAAGTCCGCCCTTCCAAACTTGCCTGCAAGTAATATTTTTCACGGTCATATCCAACGGCATACCGTCCTCGTTTTGATCGCACATAATGACGAACGGAATCATTGGCCATTGGGTAAAATTTCTTATTTTCACAGTCAAAATATGAGGTATAATTAAATTCCTTATCTATTTTTTCATTGACCCATTGTTGAGATTGCAAGCGCTTATCTTTCCAGTGCCATATAACCATATTGGGAATTTTTTCTTCCTCATCTTCAACAGATGAAGAACTATCTTCCTTTGCCAGCGCCTCTTTCGTTTTTTCTATTTTATGAATGCCAAAAAAGATACCATCCAATTCTTCTTTCCAGCGCGGTGTCGCGTGGGGGCTTACTGTCATATTTTCCGGGAATTCATCAATATCTTCCGGGTCAATTATTATTTTATCCGGAGAATTTCCATCCAATGCCCTGAATCCGATAACACTGACCCATTCCTCCGTGTAATCCTCATGTTTCTTCGCTTTCAGCAGACAAAATCCATCGCCCTCTTTTGTCCATTGCAAATGAGTGTAATCGGCATTATCACTTTCAATTGACTTGATTTCACCGGTTTTCATATTTCTCAACAACACACAATTACCGGTTTCATTCTCAGTATCGATCAACATAACCAGCCATTTGCCATATTTATCAAATTGAAATTCACTGACATTGCCGAAATTATAATAATTTGAATCAAGCAGGTGATATAAAATTAAATCCGATCCTTTCCAATTACTTTTGTCTGAACGGTTCTCGGGAATATTGAGATGAATTCCCACCCAGTTTGAATTGTACTCCGGTGTTTTGACTTTCCTGATATCGTCAATTTCTTTCAAGCCACCGGTTTTCAGGTTGACAATTCCCAATTTATTTTTAACCGATTCTTTTTTCTCTTTCAGCTTATCGTAGGTTTTCTTATCGGGTGCAATTGTAAACAATAAAAAGTTATCATTAGATGAAAATTCAAGATATGGATTTTTCTTAAATCCGGTATCATAGCTGTAGGTTGTATCGGCTTGTAAGTCTTTGATATGAAGTTCGCCATTATCCTCTAATTCACCAACTTCCCACGCGAACCAATTGCCGTTGTGAGATATTTTGCCGGCAATGATATTTTCCCAGTTCAAAATGTCCCAGATTTTCATGGCCTGTGGTTGGCAGGCGGTGCTATCACCGGCAACAACAATTGTCATTGAAAATAAAATAAAAACAGCAATATAAACCACTCTTTTAAGCATAACTCTTCAATCCCCCTTTGTATTTAACCTGCATTAGCGCCATTACTTTTTACAAAATAATTCAGATTTTTCATAAAAAAAAGAGGAATTATAAAAAAACTCCTCTTTAGCACTATATTTTTTTTATTTTTACAAATTATCTATCCACATATCCTTACGTGTTGGAAATAATTGCTGAATTTTTTCCAGGTGCTTTTTCGCATCGGAAAAGTTTCTGTATCTTCCTGACCGCATACGATAATATATTTTCCCGTTAACGCTTTTTTTGGTAATATAAACATCAATGCCACGGGCTTTAAACTGGTCAACTTCCTGCATGGTTTTTTTATAATTATCACTGGAAAAAATCTGGATAGTGTAGCGGGGCTCCAATTTTTGATCATCACTAGGTTTTTCTTGCGCCGGCTTCTTTACTTCTGTTTTTTCCGGTGCTTTTTGTTTTTCTGATACGGTTTTTGGCCTGGCCTTTTGAGTTGCTGGCTGTACCGGAACAGAATCGGGTTTGGTTTGTTCTTCAATTTCTTTTGTTTCAGTCCTGCTCTCTTCACTATCTGTCGTTGATGCGACTTGCTGCGTTTTCGTATCCGGTTTATCCGGTTTGCTTTCTTCCTGAGTGGATTTTTCTATCGTAACCGGCGGCACAGGGCGCTGGGCTTTTTTTGTTTTAGGAACCACTGAATCTGAAGAGTCCTTTTCCACTATTTTTTTTATGAGTTGTTGTGTTTCCTGATCATTTTCTTTTACCTTTTCAGGCTCTGTTTTTGTCGTTGTTTCTTTGGCTTGAACAGTCGCTTCACTTGTTTCTGCTTTCTGATGTTTGGGCTGTGGACGCGGTTTAACAGGTACTGTTTCTTTTGATTTTTCCGTATTTAATTGCGTTTCCCTCTGCTGTTCGATTGGGTCATCTTTAACAGGCTGGTCAATGACTTGTGCATTGACATTTTCCAGGTCTTTAAATTCTTCATTAAAACGATGCCTATTATTATTGGCGCTACTGCTTAATAATTCCCTCTTTTTCTGGTCAACCCGGTTTGATAGGGTTTCAACCAACTCAACCTGAATAAATATGATCAGTTCATTTCTGTCAATAGTTACGGAATTATATCCGGCAATATAGCGAATGCCAAACACCCACCACGGCAAGTCTTTCAGGATTGGAATTCCTTCTCTCGTTTCCTGCTTGTCCTGTACAAATAGACCGCCAATCATGGTTTGTTCTCCATCAATCATCAGAATATCCGTCGTTGCTTTTTGCGTGGAAATCTCAGGCCTGTCTCCCATGCCTGCCCGGGCCGCGCTTTTTTCAGCTGACAAATTGAGATGAATGAAGGCCATTGAAGAATCCTCAATGATTGCGGGAGTCACTCTTAATATTGTACCGGCATTGGCGAATTGCGTAACCGTGTTACCGGCAAAATCCCGTTGATTAATCGCAAATTGTGTCCCAACATGAATTTCACCTGTTTTCCCATCCACAACCTTGATCGAGGGTTTTGATAATATTTTACCTAAATTCCTGCTTTCAAAAATATTGAGCAATGCTTCCACATCTATTGAACCGTCAGCATCGGTTGAGTAATGGCTAATCTTTCGTCCGGAAGTCTGATCTTCGTTGCCTGCCGCCTGTTGACTGATTATTCCAAAATCTGCTCCGATATTGAGTGTTCCCAGGGAAAGTCCCGGAGAATTTTGCAGAACATTCCAGTTAATGCCGGCATTCTGTAATTTTCTTCTGTCAGCCTGGAAGAAGATAGCGTTAATTTGAACTTCCCGGGTGCCTCTGTTATACCCTTGTACGGCTTTGGCAGCACCGGTTTGAGCTACCGCGCCGCCTTCCGGCTCTACGATTTGATAATAATTGGCGTATTCTTCAAATTCCAGTCCCCGTTGATCCAAAATCCGCTTAAAAGCTGACCGCCAGTACATGTTCGGAATGTCGATATCAATAGGCCCGGATTGTTGGGTCGGATCGATAATGGTTTTCCCTTCAAACTGCATGGCAATTTTGCCCAATATAGTTACGGCATCGGAAAATTCAATGTCACTGGAAAGCGCCACCATCTCCTGGGGCGAATGGGGTAATTCCTGACGAGGAATACGCATTTGGCCGGGTAAGCTAATTGCATATACTACAATGGCAAAGCATACTATAACTTTTAAACTATTTTTCATTTTGTAAATATTATTTAACATTTTGTGGCGTCTCATTTATACTTCTGATTAATTTTTTATAGATTCCTCCATAATTCATAAAGAATACGGCGATTCCCTTTTCAGTATCAATGGAGTTTAATCTTCCTAAGTACACCTTATCTCCGATTTTAACACTATTAACCTCTCCATTAATTGATTTAAAATAAGCAGTATTTTCAGTAAGAGCAAGTAATTTATTATATCTTACGTCGGGGAGACTAAGGTCATTCGGTGGTAATTTCCACAAAATCAATGTGTTAAAGGGATTATAACTCATTAAATTACTCTTGTGTGTTGCGACGGTAAAGATATTGGTGGTTAGCCCCGGGGGACTGTTTTTGGAGAATACCCCTCTGAATTTAAGATTGATTTTACCTTCTTTCGCATCCTGACTTTGTGTAAAGGCCAATTCATCGATAAAAAATAATGGCGGTGAATATTCAATATAATTAATAAAACCGGCTAATTTCCGGTAATCCCCTTCGCCATCCAGGGTGTACTGAGCTTCGATGACTTCGCTTTTCTCAGCAATCCCATTTATTTTATATCGAAAGTCGAAAAAAGCGCCGGTGTTATCATATTTTTCAAGATAGGCATAAACATTATGAATGTTCTCTTTATTCATTAACATGATCGGAAAGTTCTCAAGTTCCTCTCTCAAATTCTCCAATTGCTTAATTTTTCGGGGCAAGGCCTTTTTGTCTTCCAATAATTTATTGTACCTTTCCTGGTTTGTGCGATACTCCTTTTTTAACGCCATAATGTCAGCATTGTAGCGTTCCTGGATAAAGTAGAAACCTCCTCCTGATATAATAATCAGCAGCATAATCAGAATAACGGAATTCAATAAATGTTTAGACATATATGTTAACCTTCATTATTTTCATTGGTTTGCGGATCAAATATTGACTCGTCTTTGACCAGTCTTTCGATTACAATATTGAATTTATAAACAACCGCTTCCCTGATTTCCACTGGTTGGATTGTGGATACTTTGGCTTGTTCAAAAGAAGACACCAATTCCGGTATCCGGTTTCGGTATTTGGAAAACCCGTCCAACTCAATTTTGGTCTTTTCAAATCGCAGCCTGTCCAGCCATATTCCGCCGGTATCATTAATTTTTTGGTTCAATATTTTGAGTGTTTCCGACAATTGGTTTGACCCTTTGGAAACCGTTTTCACATTTCCCAATTCTCCTGTAATATTTAGAAACTCAGAATTTAACCGTTCATTCTCTGCTTCAACGTATTGTATCTCCTGTAATTGCTGGTTCAGTACCTGGGTTCTGTCTAACCATTCATCATATTCTCGTTTTTTCTGAGTATATAGCGACACTAAAAATACCGGTGTCAAAGCCAGTAAAATCAATAGGGTGATATTATACCAGGATAATTTGAAAGCAGACTGCCTGTTTTTGATGTAGTCCGGTACCAGATCAACGTAATTTTCATGCCGGACATTGAAAAGCAATTCCGTTACCAGCAAGCCAAAAGCCGATGCCATTTTCGACATATCGTCACTGACAAATTCCGGGTCTATCACAAATTTGGATTCCTCCGGTTGAAAATAAGCAATGGTTTCATTGTCGGAAAATTGTTTTTTCAAATAGTCGGCAACATCTCTTTCTTCTCTTTCTCCGGCAATTATAATTTTTGAAAAATGATCTATTGAACTGACATCTTTTTCAAATAACAGTCGACCGGAGATTTTATTGAGCAGACCGGGTGAATTGGCATGTTCATTTATCGGTTGTGAAATATGCAGTATCCGGCCACCCCTGGTAATGATTATCCGGGATAATTCGGTCGTGATTTGTACAATCGCGATATATTCGTCCTCAGCGGGTTCATAATTGTACTTAATTAAATTAGTCAATGCCAGTTCGCCGGGCAAAATCGACTTGATTTTTGGTCTGATTTTCAATTGATCTTTGACTTTTTCGTAAATATTAAAAAAAGGCGGCAATCCTTCATAGGTAAAGGCCAGAATCTTATCGTCGACTGTATTGATATAATCAAAATTGGTTTCGTTAACCGGCCGGTCTAATTTGTTATTAACCTCTTTTTTGACCATTTGTTCTTTTTTCCGGCCTTTCAGATCAGGAAAATTTTTATTCACAAAAACCGACTTCATAAATTTTGACGGCATATTGATCGCCATATCAAAGGATTTTTGGTCGACAATTCTAAAAATCCGTGATAATACCCGCTCATTGTGTTCATATTCCGAACCACCGCTGGGAGTAAACTGGTCCTGGGTATAATTATTAATTTCCTGCTCAGCATTTCCCAATAAATCCTGGGCGGATAATGTATCGTCGGGTGTTTCTCCCATATCCGGCATATCATGAGACGGAGCCGCAGCCGTATCTATTGTAGCGGCAAAGGAATTTATTTCAGCATTTTCCACATTGATTATTTGCTCTTTGGAGTCATAGCTTGCGAGGACAGTCTGAACTTCTGTTCCGGAATTATTTAGCGCAAATACTTTTTTAATCATAATATACTTTCAAATTTAAAAACTATACTTCACCATATCGTTAAAAGTTTTCTTCTCATTGGCATTGGCCATCGCAGTGTCAAAAGAAATCAAATTGGCGCGAAACAAGCGCTTCAAATCCTGTTCCAATGTGATCATTCCGATTTTGCCACCCTGCCGCATGATACCATAAATTTCATGCAAATTATTGTTTTTAATCGCTCCCCTGATGGCGGTATTCATCACCAAAACCTCCTTGGCCAGGACTAACTTACCGTTTACCGTAGGAATCAATTTTTGTGAAATGATCAGGTCCAGAACATCGGCCAGCCGGTTTTTAACCTGAACTTGCGTTTCTTTTGGCACTTCACCGATGATTCTGTCAATTGTTTCAACAGCCGATGATGTATGCAGAGTGGAATAAACTTTATGTCCCGTGTCGGTTAATTCCAGGGTTGTCATAATTGTTTCCGGGTCCCGCATTTCACCAATCATTATAATATCAGGGTCCTGCCGTAAGGCCTGGATCGCACCGGCGCGAAAACTCAGCACGTCGGTGCCAACCTCGCGGTGACGGACTAAGGAACGATGAGAATTATGAACTCTTTCCACCGGGTCGGCTATGATGGTTATATGGGAATCCACCTGTTTGTTGTTAAAGTCAATGATCGCGTCCAATGTGGTACTTTTTCCGGAACCAGTGATTCCGGTGACTAACGTCAATCCGTTTTTGGTATATTCCAGACTAAGTTTTTTAATCACATTTGGATGAAAGTTATAGTTGGTTATCGGACGGATAGTTGCATCGATCATACGCATATTCAAAGCCACATGCCCCATGTCAAGGTACATTGAGGCTCTTAGCCGTCTTTGCACACCTTCTTTTCCTTCCAGCAAAAATGAAAAATCAAAGCTTCTGTTTTCAAAAAATATTTCCGCTTGTCTGTCTTCCAGCAAACTGAGCAACAAAATATCCATTTCAACCAGCCGAAAAGTGCCGAAAATTTCAATAGGACTTTTTAATCCCTGCACACGGTACCAAATACGCCCCCCGCTGCCCAGTCCGCCCAGATCAATATCCGAGGCATCCCGTTCTTCCATGTGATGGAGAAATTGCTTTATCAAATCTCTTAACAGAAATAATTTAGCATCTTCTATTTTTTTGACTTCTTTGAAAATATTTTTACAATATTGAATGTCAAATATTGTTTCTTCTTTAAGATTTGATTCAACAGTTTTTAATATTGCCTTTGCATCCTGAATTAATTTTTCCATCTCAGTACCAACTTAAATTGTTAGGGCATACCAGAGTTGATATTTCTGACTGATAATACCGGGGTTCTTGTTGTCTTGTTGTGGGATTCCAGAAAGTCCCGTAAGCGTATCCGGTCTGAATAATTGCTTTTACTTCAATCGCTTTCACCTGATTCATTTGTGCGGGGTTCGCTTCGGTTAGATCCTGCTTTAGAAATTTGAATCTCAGGTGTGTGATATTTTCACTGATCCCCATCTTTGGACCGTCATTGACTTGTCGATAAAGGATTCTGTCATTGGGGTTATCAGTATGACTCAATTCTGATACCGGCCCCAGCATATATTTTATGGTGTCGATTTGACCGGCAGGGTCTGAGTGCCGGGTTGTATCAGTCAAAAAACTGATTGAGGTTGTGTCTCCATTTATTAGATAGACTCCGGTTATCTCATCCAGTGGCAATTTACTGCCTATTCTTTCAAAATCCGTTGATAATACATTATTAACAAAATCCGCTTTTTCCTGAATAATGGTCTCCAATTGATTCCTAATTTTTAAATCATGCAGATTTTCCTGGGCGCTCATAATGGTCAGAACAAAAATACTACCAATAATGATTGATAATGCTAATGATAATCCTGAATCCATATTAACCTCTAAACTTTATAAAATATATTTATATTATTAAAAAATTTCAATAAAAAGTGAACACCCGGGAAAATCGCAAGGTATTGTCCAAATATGCGCTGGTAATTTCGATGTCAACTTTTTTGCGAAAAGTCCTCTGATGGACAGTATCAAGGTTTGCGTCAACATAATTTACGTCGCATTTGATCCGGTAATTCTGCCAGTAGGTAGAATCATTGATAGTTATGCTCAGATCATTGTGAATACCCGCAAAATCATCAATATCAAAAATTCCGGTAGTGTCTCCCGGTTCCGAATGCAAGGAATCGTAGGGGGTAAAATCATCCGGGACAGTCAGTCCGACCGGAACTGAATTGTCATCATTTAAAACATGATCAAATTTTTGAATTTCTAGTTTTTCCAGGAATGACTTGGCTTCATTGACCATATAATATTCAATTTTTTCTTCCACATTGCGTTGTGTGACATTCAACTGCATTTCAGTCAGGCTCAGTGTAAACATGCTAAATACAATAATAGCTGCTGCTAAGATCAGCAATTCACTTTTGCCCATATTACTCCTCCAGCGTTTTGGCTAAAATATCTTCAACCGTGGCAACCCCCTGCATGATTCGCATCCGGCCCGCCTCACGCAATGACAACATTCCGTGTTTTTCACCGATCTTACGAATCGTATCTTCATCAATATTATCAGAGGCCTGAATAATTGCCTGTCTTATTTCGGGATAAAAATAAAGGGCTTCCATAATGGCTGTTCTTCCCTTATACCCGGCATTACACTTATCACAGCCAACGGCTTTGTAAAAGGTTGTCCGTTCTATTTCAGCGTCGGAAAACCCCAGCAATTGCAAAGATTCCAATTCCGGCTCCGTGTCAACTTCCTTGCAGTTTTCACAAAGTTTTTTTACTAATCTTTGCGCCATGACCAAATTAATAGAATTGGCGATCAGAAAAGGTTCGACTCCCATTTTAAACAACCGTGACACCGCGCTGGGCGCGTCATTGGTATGTAGTGTAGAAAAGGTTAAATGCCCGGTATTCGCCAGCTTAATACCAATTTGCGCGGTTGCCTTATCCCGCATCTCACCCACTAACACAATATCCGGATCATGTCGTAATATCGACCGCATTGCCGAAGTAAAATCCATTTTTGAACCAATTTTCAATTGTCGCGCCCCCTCAATCATATATTCCACAGGATCTTCCACGGTCAAAATACATTTCCGCGGGTCCATGACATCATAAAGCGCCGCCACCAATGTGGTACTTTTTCCACTGCCCGTTGGCCCGGTAATAATAACAATACCCGACGGAGAGCTGATGGCTTTCTTAAAATCATTCAGCGCTTTGGGCAATAGTCCCAGTTTTTTCAGGTCCTTGATCACTTTTCTGTCATCCAGAATTCGAATGACAATACTTTCCAGTTTAAACTCCAGAGACGCGCCGACGATGGGAATGATTGATACACGATAGCGGATGAATTGCCCGTCCACAACCTTCTGAATGAAGCCGTCCTGAGCACGTTCTCGTTCAAACCGGTTTACCCCTTTGGTCTTATCTTTAAAAACCGCTGAGATAGCCTCAGGCCGAATGCCTTTCTGCGTATACCAGGTTTGCAGTTCACCGTCGATCCGGAATTTATATTCCGTAACAGTTTCTGTTTTTGGGATAATATGAATATCACTGGCCCCTTCCCGGACTGCTTCTTCCAACAAACCATTGACAAATTGGGTTAAGGCGCTTTTGCTGATGATCTCTTCCAGTTGCTGCTGGGATAACTCATCATTATGTAACTCGCTGGCATCCACTTCATCTTCATATTCAATGTCCTGCATCAATTCTGCCAGTTCATTTTCACGCTTATGGATTTCGTTATAGATCTTGTAAATATTTTGCTCGGCGGTATAACAGATTTCCACATTTTCATAGTGGAATTTTTCTACCAGGTCTTTGAGTTCAATGGCCAGCGGATCAGCAGTTAATAATCTCAGGGTTTTATGATTGTTGCGTTCGTAAATGCTGAATGGGACGACTTTGTGACGAAGCATTTCGTCTTTGGTCTTTACATTGACCTCATCTTCGAGAAATTTGGCGATGAATTCAATTCTTTCCTGAATCTCTTCATCCGGCACCTCGCGAACATGAGGAATCGCATAGTATTCAACTATTTCATTGAGGATTTTTTCACGGTCGACGCCAAGGTCATCATAAAGAATCTTCGCAACCGGCCGGATTTCAGACTTTTCGCTGTTCTTAATTCCGATCGCTTTATCCAGCATTTCCTGGCTAACGATATTTTTCTGGATCAGTATTCTTTCTAACATTTATACCCCGAGATAAAAAAATAACTAAAAAACAACAGTTTCACTGGAAACCAGGGTTAAAAATAACATTGCTGCTGTTATTATCAAAGCTGTTGCTACATTAATCATACCAATTAACCGATCCATGGCATAGGTATTGTCCGCCTCATAATAGTCCGCCAATTGTTTGGCATTCATTCGTAAGGAGCCCGATTCTTCTCCGGATTTAAACCGCGATAATGCTGTAGTGGTAAACACATTGGTGGCAACAAATGATTCCACCAATCCCTTGCCTTCTTTTAACATCATCGGAATGGCGACATCTTTTATTTGTCGCTCCATATAATAATTTCCCGTCGCTTCCGAGGCAATTCGGATCACAGAAATATTTGCGCCGGAGCCACTGTACAAGGACTGAAACACCCGCGCAAACACTTCTATGGCATTGTTGTGGATCAACTTGCCGATAATAGGGTACCTGAAACTCATCTTGCCAAAAAATATTTTCCCCTTTTCTGTTCGCCCCCACGCATATAATAAAACAACCGGAATCATTATTGCCATTATTAATAATAACCAGTTGCCCACTAAAAAATCCTTCATATCAATAGTCCAGGCGGTCAGCGGCGGAATCTCTTTTCCCATATTCACAAAAATGACAGAGGTCCCGGGAATGATCTTAACAATATAATAGAGCAGCCCGGCAACTACAACCAGCATTGTAAAGGCCGGCATAAATATGGCATTTTTAATTTTTTTAGAAAAATCCTGTTTTCGTTGAATGAATTTAGCAGTGCTCTCAAAAATCGCCTGCATATTACCGCTGGTGGTGGCGATTCCCATCATATAGGCGGGAAACTTGCCAAATATATTGGCGTGTTTGGCAAACACTTCCTTGCCGTCTTTCCCCTCTTTGAGGTCCTTCATGATCTCGCGAATCGCGCTTTTCATTGTCATATTGGAGGTATCGGATGCAATCAGCCCTAAAATCTCTTCAAAGGGAAGATTTTCTTTTAACAAATCGCTGGCTAAAGATAAAAACTGGGCAACCTCACTGGATGCAACACCGCCAATTCCCCCGATTAATTTATTTTCAACTTTGATATTGGTATAATCCAAGCTGGACAGGGCCTGCTGGAGTTCCTGCTTTGTAAAAGCCTTTTGCTCCCCTTTAACCTTTTCGCCGTATTTGCCTTTTGCTTTGTAAAGAAAAACCTTTTGCTTATCAATCCCTTCGATTTTTAAATTTTTCCGGGATGATAAGACAGACAAGGCTTTTTTAGCCTCTTTCAGACTCTTGGCATTAACATAGCCCTGAACTCGCCTGCCATCTGCTGTGATTGCTCGGTATCTAAAATCTGCCATA
>CAZCHS010000080.1:0-16437 GCA_964498725.1 uncultured bacterium
ATTAACCTGCGAAAATTTCAATATTGTGCCTGATTTTGCCATTTATTATTCCTCTTTCTTGATTCCTTTATTTTAATCTTTAAATACAGGAATATCAAGAAAAAAAGGTTACGGGTTAAAAACCAAAAAAAGGCTGAACATGTCAGATAAAAAGTTATTAACCCGGCTACATGAACGCTTGCGAACCAAACATTACAGTTACAGGACTGAACAATCCTATACTTATTGACTTATATATTTTTCCTAAAATCAAGTAAAAAGAAATTCCGCAAAAGAGTACTCTGATTCATCATCGTCACAGTAAACGTCATTCAAAAAAATAATCCGGTTTTTTCATTCATTATAAAACCATAGCCGCGCCCAATGCCGTGCTGTGGTCAATTTCCGCCGGAATAATGGTCATCTCCGGGTAAAATTTTTCCAGAAAAGCGACAAACAACCGGTTTTTTATAAATCCACCGGTAATAATGATATTCGATACTTTTTCACCATCCAGAATTCTGTCAACTTGGTTTTTCTCAAAGCGCGCCAGTTCAAACATGAGTTGGGTATAGGCATCCTCAAAATTATCAAAACCGGATAATTGACTAAAATCCCCCAAAAAATCTATTGGCACTTCATCATCAAAAAAGACGAATTTGTTGGCCTCAAAAACCGCTTGTACCCTGGCCGCGTCAGACGTTACTTGTTTGTACTGCTCTTTCGGAAGGTCAAAATATTTCACCAGCACAGCAACATTTTTCTTATGAATATGGCCCAGAAACAAGCGGGAGGCCATGACCTGCTTTTGCCAGATACTCATGTAGCAGAGACAGTCATGGCGCAATTGCTCAAGGGTCAGTTTCTCGTCATTAAAGGGATTCATATTGATCACCCAGGTACCCGATGAGATAAGCAGGAATTTTTCTGATTCACGGTTGAAAAAAGGCACCATGGAGGCGGAACTGTCATGAATGCCAATGCCGACATTGATAGTTTTGCCGAAGATGTCCGCCTCATGGGAGGTTGAATTGATCACCGGTTCCGGCAGTTTGATATTTTCCGCGGCCAGCCAGTCATGGTAGCGCATCTCGTCAAAATTCCATAATCCTGTGTGGCAGCCGATGGAGGTGTATTCCGAGTGGGCCTTGCCGGTGAAGAGACAACTCAAATATTGCGGAAAGTGAAGAATGGTTTTAACATTTTGCCAATGTTCCGGTTTTCTGTGCTTGAGCCAGTAGATCTGCAAGCCGGCATTGAGCATTCCCAGGGCCGGCGAGGCGGTTTTCCGGCAGAAGTTTTCCTTCCCGCCGTACAGGCTGTAAAATTCCGTAAAAATATGAGTGTCCACTTCTTTGAGATAATTGTAAACCGGTGTCACCCGGTTCCCCTTTTCATCCAGGTAAATCAGGGTGGCGCCATAGGTGGCGAAATTGAGTTTGTCAATATTCAGCTGCCGGGATTCAATGGCTTCCCGCAGCGTATCATGAATCCATTTTTCCAGCAACTCAATATCTTCGCATTCAAATCCGTCATCATCCACAGTCTGGGGAAATTCCTTTTCAATTTTCTGGACCAGGTCATAATTCCGGTTAAAGACCAGAAATTTCTTATTGGTTTTGCCGATGTCAAAAATGGCTGTTAATTTTTCCATACTTATCGCTTTGAAAGGACCTCTTTTTCATATTTTTGCACTTCGCAAATAACCGCGTCATCATCGATCACATTTTCCTGCAGACAGTAGTAATCCCAAACCGCGCCCCAGGGCATGGATTTCATTTTTTCCAGCAGGAAGAGGCGCTCGAAGTTTTGCCCGTTTTCTTCGTAATTCAACAATACCTTGCGGGGTTCCAGCAGCGCGAAAAGCAGGGCTTTCTGAGCGGCCCGGGTACCGGTAATGTAAGCGCCGATACGATTGATCGAGGCGTCGAAAAAATCCAGCCCGACATTCACACGATCCAGCGCATTTGCCCGCACAATTTCCTGAAAAATCCCCTGAATTTCATCATTCAAGATCACCACATGGTCACTGTCCCAGCGCACGCCGCGGGTGACATGGAGCATCAATTCATCCACAAACAACAGACAGGCGGAAATCTTGTCACTCACCTGTTCCGTGGGATGATAATGACCATTGTCCAGGCAGATCAGTTTATTGTTCTGCGCCGCGTAGCCCCAGTAAAAATCATAGGAGCCCACCACCATGGCTTCACTGCCGATACCGAACAATTTACTTTCAATGGAATCTTTCATATGGTCTTTGGAATAATTGATGGCGAAGATATCGTCCAGCGCTTCTTTCAGCAGTTTGCGATGGCCGGCCCGGTCTACAGGAATATCCTTAGAGCCGTCGGGAATCCAGAGATTGTGGATGGCGGGAATGCCCAATTTCTTGCCGAATTGCGCGGCGACTTCGCGGCAGCGCTTGATATGTTCCAGCCAAAACTTACGAATATTCGCATCCTTGCTGGTGATGGTGAAGCCGGAATCCGCTTTGGGATGGGAAAAACAGGTGCAATTGAAATCCAACCCGATCTCCTGCTTTTTCGCCCAGTCCAGCCAGGGTTTGTAATTGTCTATGGTAATGGCGTCGCGGTCAACCTTTTTCTGGCCTGTGAAATCACCGTAACTGGCGTGAATATTCAATTTTTGTTTACCCGGCAGAAGACTCATCACTTTTTCGATGTCCCTTTGTAGTTCCGCCAAATTGCGGGCTTTGCCGGGGTAATTGCCCGTGGCCTGAATGCCGCCGCCGGACAATTGCGCGTCAGGATTTTCAAACCCGCCCACATCGTCAGCCTGCCAGCAATGCAGGGAGATGGATAATTGTTTCATTTGACGCAATACTGCGTCGGTGTCAACGCCATATTCCGCGTAATGTTCTTTTGCGATTTCATAGGATTTTGATATTCGGTCTTGATTCATAATGTCTCCGTTTTGCTTGTGAATTTTCTGTCAGTCTGAGCTTGTCGAAGACTGACTTTCGCAGCTTCAGACAGTCCCTTTTCCCGATACATCCTGAGAGTGAAATATTTCACCTTTTGGAACAGCTTCACGCCAGTCATTGCTTTTCTTTCCGCTGTAAAAAAACAACAGTAATACTGATGACGAACCAGATAATCGTGGCAATCGCCATAATACTATGCACCTGTTTTAATTCCATAGCACCGGACAGAAACAAAAAAGAAGGCAGCACTAATAATAACAGAGATCCCCAGCCGATTATTTTCAAAATATTGATCATTGTGCAACTCCTTTCCTGATAGGTTCTGTTTTTTTCTGATAGAGATAACTCAGTAATAAATAACTGAGACCGGCAAACAGCCAGCCCGGCAGACTGACGAAATAAATCTGAATCCCTGCTTTAAAAATTAACAAAATGCAAAATAGTAATGTGAGTATCCAGGCCAGGAATGGCGCCAGATAGAAGGAATTACCCGTCAAATCCGCGAACATGGGGCGCAAATTAAATTTTCGCAGCAACCAAAAATCCACAAAGATCACCGCGCCCATGGGCATGATCAGCATACCATAAAGCGCCACAAAATCCAGCAGTTTCATGGCAATTACCGGAAACATCCCCGCCACTGCCGCGATCAGTCCGGTGACAAAAGTAACTTTAAACCGTGACCAGCGGGGCACAATGGCCTGAAACGCCAGACCGGCGCGATAAATGGTGGGATTCGCGGTTGTCCAGCCGGCAATGATCACACAGATGACGCCCACCCAGCCGGCCGCCTGTTTTGCCAGCAACCCGGGAATGACACTGGTAAACTCAGAATTTTGCGCCAGTTGCAGGGAATACAAAATCGCTGCCGATATCCACGCCATAAAATGACCCACATACATTCCGGAGGCCGACGCTAATCCATACCAGGATTTTTTGGCAAACCGGAAAATTGACAGGTCCGCCATTCCCATATGCATGGCGATATTGGCAAACCAGGCAAAAAAGGTCACATGCCAAAAAGTGAATTTCACCTGTCCCGGCAAAGGGTCGCCGCCGGTCCAGATATGATTTTTCATGAGCCCCCATAATTCACCTAAATTTCTCACTTCAATCCCGGTGACATCGATAAACTGACGAATGCCCACAATTCCAAACACCAGAAATACCAGCACCATCCAGGGCGCCGCGATATTGGCAAAAGCGGCCACAATTTTGTATCCGTAAGCCGCCACCACCGCAATCATCAAACCAATACCCAAACTGGCGATTACCCAACCCACACTATTGGGATAGAGATCATTCAATCCCGGCATGGGAATATTCACAAAAGCACCAATTGCCGTGGCGGAAACCGTCACCATGGCGCCGGCCAGAAAGCAGAACATGATACCGTTGGCGAGATTGTAGATTTTCACCATTTTGATGCCGCAGATCTTTTCCAGGTGATAATAGAGTGTTAACCGGACGCGGGTGGCAACAGGTGCGGTAATGAACATCCAACTGAGTACCGCCAGCAAATTCCCCAGGATTAATCCGGTGATCAGGTCAAAAGCGCTGACCCCGGCGGCCACAAAGAGCGGCCCGATCATCAATTCCGTACCGGCGCAATGCTCGCCGGCATACATGCCGATGAAACTCTTGAAGCCTAACCGGGCTTTTTTAGGCACAGCCTGTCGTTCATATTCATTGTGTGCGCCTTCATTTTCCACGGTCACCGGAATGGTCTCAACCTGCTTTTCATTTATTTCCATATTTTCTTATCCCCTGCTCTTATTTAAAATTTTTAGAAGTCTGCTGAAGCAGACTAAGCTTTATTACTTATGCTTTCTGACACCATGTTGAAACATGGTGCTAATCTTAATTTTTCAGAATAGCACCACGATTCATCATGGTGAATACCAGTTCTAAACCAACTAAACCCAAGTAGGCTTCAACCTACTTCCCAACTGTTGTAATCAATTAACCGGGTCAACACACTCAACAATAAACTTCAGACGGACAATCGGAATTGTCCTCTACAATCAAATAAATTGGGATCAATTAATCTTTATCAAAAGAGACCCGGCCCGGCACATTAAGTTTTTCACGGATTTTGATCAAATCCTCAAGTTCCTTGCCTTCAATACATTTTATTTCACCGGCCGATTGTGCCAGATGCAATATTTTGGCGTAATGTTCCAGGGTTTCCATACGGAAATAAGCGGTCTGAAGATCAACGCCAACAGTCAATGCCCCATGATTCTGCAAGAGAAAAGCATCACCCTTATCCAGGTAAGGCCGAATAGATTCGGGAATTTCCATGGTGGAAGGAGTGGCGTATTTTGCCACCGGAACCACACCCAGGGTAATGATCGCTTCCGGCAGAATAAATTTATCCAGCGGTTGCCCCAGCACCGCAAAGGCTGTTGCATAAGGTGGATGCGCATGAACCACCGCGCCCACATCCGGCCGCATTTTGTAAACTTCCATATGCATTTTTACTTCACTGGAGGGTTTAAACTTCGGATTATCTTCAATAACATCGCCTTTACCATTGACCGTAATGATCATTTCCTCAGTCATGAAGCCTTTACTGACACCGGTGGCGGTTGTCAGAAACTCGTCATCATTAATTTTCACGGTAATATTACCATCATTGGCAGCCACATATTCCCGTTGCCAGATACGTCTGCCGATGTCTAAAATCTTTTGTGTAATTACTTTTTTGTCCATATCATTCCACTTTTATCATTCATTAGTAAACAATCTCATAATACATGGTTTTATATCTGGAGCCGGAGATATGAAATTCACGGCTTCCCGGCACAATCATTTCTCCGGTTCGACGTCCGCCATGGTCCAGAATGTAAATTTTGGGTTTGCGCCAGCGTCTGAGCTTCATCGAAAAATCCACCGCTTCCACCTGAACCGGCGCCACGCCCGGGCGAATCAATTGTGTTTTATCCGCGTTGTATTCCATGCCGGTGTTCCGCGCCCGCGCTACAGTGGTCACCAACAACCGGCCGGCTTTGTGGACGGGCTTCTCTTTCTCCAGGCTGGTCACCAAAATAACGGCAAAGGGATTATCGGTTTTCAGAGTTAATCGTCCCAGTTCGATGTCCTTGTTCGCTGCAAATCCCACAACGCCTTTTGTGCCTGGCGTATTGATAGTGAAATATCCGTTGTCGTCGTAATGCCATTCCAGTTGTCCGGTGGTTGATACGATCTTTTTCCTGGCCTTGTCCCAATAGTCTGACAGATCCGGTTTCTTTGTTTCCTGAAATTCCTTGGTAAATTTCACGCCAACCCGGCCCACTGCCAGGGCTTCCCGGGGTACCACACTTTCAAACTCCTTGTGGTCCCAATCCTGTCTGACATTTTCCACGAACCCGATTTTTCCTTCTTTTAATGAAGGAATATGAACATTCCGCACGGAGACGATCTCACCTTCTTTGATTTCATGACTGTAAATCATTCGTGCCAGCGCCGGATATAGTGTCATTTGCAATGGACTCATGACATTGTAAACATTGGGCATGTCCAGTTTTTCCGTGAAACGGGGATAATTGGAGGCGAAGGAATAAGAAGCATCCCAGCCTTGCAAGCCCATTCCGTAAGCCGCCACTATGGGCGCTCCTTCGGCCGTCCATTCATTGGGTAATTTGCTGATCCATTCGGACAAAGAAAAAGGGGCGTCAATCACCTGTTGCAGGCCTGTACTCAACAGCCCTGAACCCGGCATCGACACCATGGCGCTGTTGTTACAGTTACCCGGTCGCAAGGTATGTCCCGTTCCACCACCAAAATAATTATGCCTGTCAATCAACCCCATAATAAAATCCGCGTGTAAATTGTAATAATGGCTGACACCGGAGCCCGCCTGCCAGCAGCTGCCCACCAGGGTACCTTTGTAACCGGTTTCCCTGACAGCGGCTTCAAATTTTCGGTAAAATTTCACCTGTTCCTCATAAAGAAAACGCGCCATGTCCAGCAGGAAGAGCGGTAATGGTTCGTCTTTTTGTGATGCCTGCTGATATTCATAATCAAAAATGCCATGGTTGGCCACCGGGCAGATATTCCCTTCATCGAGATCCCAGGTGACATTTTTAACCTCTTCGCCCCAGACAAAGGCGGAATCACCCCAGGCCTCTGCCAATTGCCGCTGATTGTCATATTTTCCCTGTAGCCACTTGGTGAATTTATCAGTGAGCAAATTTTTATAAGTTGGACACTTTTCCAGCATTGTTTCATTGGTGGCGAAAAAAATGTTGTCCTCATTTTGTAATTCCACAAAGGCCAACGCCGGGTCATCCGCGTATCTCAATCCTGTAATGGGATTTTTATGGTTAAGCATATTGATGATCAATTCGATATGCAACTCCTGCAGATCTTCCGCGAAATTGACCAGCCCGATGGTGGACCGGCTCAAATGACTGTTCATGTCCGCACTGATAATCTCATCATAAGCCAGAAGTTTGTCCCTGTCTCCAGGCCGTGGTTTATGCCCATAGATCGGTGACCAGCCGTAGTAGATACCGGTTTCTTTCAGTTTGGCGTGAAAATAATCATAGCGTTCGTATTTTTCCGAATCCAGATCAGTGGATATTTCTTCGGGCATGCCATGGTAAGTATGCTTGTGAAAGCGCACGGAATTTATACCAAATTCAGACAATATTTTCACCCATTCATCCACGGTTTCCTTGTCAGTATATGGCCGCTCACTACAGATATTTACGCCCCAAAATTTGATTGGTGTGCCATCCTCGCAGATCAATTGAGCGCCATCATTCTGAACAAATCCATGACTGCCGGCTTCTTCTTCCAGCCAGTCCGCCATATTGAAGATACTTTTTCCTGCTTCTTCCGGCGGTCTGAATTCATACCAGTCAGCCGCGTTTAACAATCCCGTAATTATCAAAATAACAAATAATTTCTTCATAACTTACTTTTCACCTATTGATTTTAAATCTTTATAACTGATCAATTTTATATTGCGTTGTCTGATAATCCTCTGTACTTCTTTGCTGATAAATATTTTCGTTACTTCCGCACGTCTTTTCGCCACCTCATCACTGCCGGCATGGCCGATCGCCTGCATTTCCGGTACATCAGCGCCCGGATGTTCCACAAACAGATAGATTCCAGGTTCCAGTCTTTTCAATGTGGCAATAAATTCTGCTTCCCGGTCACTGTTTCTTTGCTGTGGCTCAGGGTTGTGGTAATCATTAAACCGTTTGACACCGTAATCAGCCGGATGAATGTCCAGACCGTATTCCTTTGCCAGTTTGTGAAACAAGGCTGTCATCTGCGGACTGACACTTTCACTCTCGATGCCCATGTGACCGGTAAGATGGGAAATCTGGGGAATGTGCTTCATCGCCATTTCGATCTGAGCGCGCAATTCCGCCTCCACCTCCGCCATGTCAGGTTTGGCATTCCAAAAAGCCTCGGCTTTTTCATGCACCCAATCTTTTTGGCGCGGGTAAAAGTAGCCATTGGAATCGGTGAGGGTCGGCGCGCATGTCAGCGGTCCCCATTTGTAATCTTCCCATTCACTGGTCAATGTCAGGTGGACGCCGACATCATAGTCCGGCAGTTCTCTCAGTAATTTCGCCGCTTCCAAAAACCAGGGACAGGGTACCATCACTTCTACAGATTGCGCGATTCCTTCATCAAAGGAGTTGATGCAACCGATATTAGCGGCATGGCTGGAGCCGATATCGTCAGCGCGAATGATCAAATATATATCTTGATCACCGGCAAAAATCATTGCCGCCAGCATCAAGATAACGATTATAATTTTTGATAAATATTTCATCTCTTCCTCCTTGTAGAGCGTGGAATTATATTCCGCAAATCAGTTTATTGAGATCAAATTGCGGATTGGAAATTCTGCGGCCCGGCAGTTATTAACGGTTTTTCTCAAATTTCAAATAATTATCCCAGAAATCTTCAATCATTTTGTCCTTGTCAATATCAATATAAACCTTCACCGTTCCATCACTGTTTTCCGGTGGTTTAGGACGCTCAGCCACAGTGGCATATTCGGGATGAATGAAAGCGGTCACAATGGCCAGGTCCCACATGATCCATTCCTTGCCGGCACTCACTTCCGCCCAACGACGTTTCAAAATTCCGGCTGTTTCTGTGTCAATTTTTCCCAGTTTGGCAATCGTTTTCTGATGATCAAATCGTAACGTGCCGGACACATTACCGGGAATGATCCAGGTTTCCAGATCATTATTATTCAAAATCAGATCAAGGCCATTGATATCATTTCGGGCGTTGAAGGAATTTTTATTCCAGACCTCATTATTGTATTTCATTGTCAGGCAATAGACCCGAATATTTTTGGCTATTTCCGGGGCCTGCAAAATTGCTGACGCCACATTGGTTACCGGTCCCAATACAATGATATTGAGTTTGTTATCCGATGAATGTTTTCTGGCTTCTTCAATAATAAATTCCGTAGCCGGTGATTTCGGAATCGGTGCTCCTTCATAATATCCCCAGGCATAGCCTACCATTTGCTCGCATCCAGCAATTACCGGAATATCATTGATATCCATAGATGCCAGCAGTTCTTCATTCAGATTCTGGGAAATTTGCAGTGTATTGATATCTTCGGTGGGATAAATATGCCAGAGGGAATCAGTCAGCAATTGTGGATTATTAAAATGGGCTGAGGTGACCGCCAGAACATTGATGTCATCTGCCACTA
Organism: uncultured bacterium; assembly: GCA_964498725.1. Lineage (GTDB taxonomy): Bacteria > Fidelibacterota > UBA2242 > UBA2242 > JAFGTP01 > JAFGTP01. Next base: position 9,630 of record CAZCHS010000080.1, read on the forward strand.
CCGCCCGTACAATGGCATAGAGGTCATCCATCTCATTTCCCGTGTCCGCATCAATGATAACATTCGGTTTTTGGGCGCAGGATATGGAAAATAGTAGCAGAATTGTAATGGTTATCAGACTATATTTTTTCATTTTCTCCCCTACTTTTTTAGTAATTTTATTGCAAAAATCTTTTACGAAGAACAACCATTCCGTCCGGCAGCTGCCGGATCGGACGGTTCTATTATTTATTTCATAATTTTCAGATTTTTCTCAATCAATTCTATACGCTGCTCAACACATTTAGCGGAGCGAAGTCCGTCTTCCGGCGTGTTTTTCGCATAATCCAATAATTTATCAACTGTCGTTTTTGCCACATGGGTCACGGTATCGCAGGCACCATAATAAATAAAGACATCGCCATTATCATCAGCAATCCAGCCATTGGTGAATACCAAACCCTGCAGGTCGCCAACTCTCTCGTCACCCACCGGTGCGATCAAATGGCCACCGGGACGATAAATCACTTTTGACGGCTCTTCCAGGGAAGTGACAAACAAGTAAAGCACATACCGCAGTCCCGAGGCAGTGTTTCGTGTGCCATGGGCCAGATGCAGCCAGCCTTCCTCGGTTTTGATCGGCGCCGGTCCCTGTCCGTTTTTCACTTCTTTAACCGTATGATAAATATTCGGCTCAATAATTTTTTCGGAGTCTACCACTGCATTTTCAATGGTTTCTGATAATCCCCAGCCAATTCCGCCGCCTTTGCCGGTGTCAATAAAGCCATCCTGCGGACGAGTGTACCAGGCGTATTTGCCATCAACAAATTCCGGGTGCAGCACTAAATTCCGTTGCTGTGGCGAGGGTGATTTCAAGTCCGGTAATCTTTCCCAGTTGATAAAATCTTTTGTCCGGGCAATCCCCCCTTGGGCTTCCGCTGCCGAAGTATTGGATTCCGGCGCGTTGGGATCTTTTCGTTCCGTACAGAATACACCATAAATCCAGCCGTCTTCATGAAATGTCACACGCATATCGTATACATTTGTGTCCGGCCGATGGGTTTCCGGCATCACCACCGGTTTGTCCCAAAATCGAAAATTATCCACACCGTTAGGGCTTTCACAAATCGCAAAAAAGGATTTCCGGTCCACCCCTTCCACCCGCATGATGAGACAATATTTGCCCTTCCATTTGAAAGCGCCGCAATTAAATGTGGCATTAATGCCCATTCGTTCCATCAGATAGGGATTGTCATTATAATCGAGATCATAGCGCCAGAATAATGGCGTATTTTCCGGTGTGACACAGGGATTTTCAAAGCGATTGTAAACCCCGTTTTTGTGCGGACACATGGGGTTTTTCGCTGTTACATGAGCCTCATGTTTTTGTCGTAATTCCTTTAAAGTCTTTTCAAAATCTTGTTTTGTCATCTATAACTCCTGTTGTTTTCTAAACTATCAAACTATTAGCTGTTGTCAGTTGTTAGTTTTTTAACGGCCACTTTTCATCGGGCATTCTGGCTTTATCTAAGTATTGCCCAGCCCGATTTACAATATCCGGGTACTGATCAGCAACATTATGGTGTTCACCAACATCTTTGTCAAGACTGTATAACTCAATTTTGCCATCCGGACTGTTTTTCACAGCTTTCCAATTGTCAAATCTGACCGCCTGCCGACTGGGTTTCCAGAAATGAAATTCCCAATAGAGATACTCATGTTTCGGTTGTTTTGTACCGACCAGTTCCGGATAAAAAGAGATACCGTCAATGTCTTTATTGGAAGATTCTATACCGGCAATATCAATCATTGTGGGATAAAAATCCCAAAAGGCAGAGAGATGATCAGACTCACTGTTTGCTTTTACTTTGCCGGGCCATTTTGCAATCAATGGTATGCGGATGCCACCTTCGTACAGATCCCGTTTAAACCCGCGAAGCTTGCCATTGCTCTCCAGTTTTTTATTCCAGGAAGCAGACATAGCGCCATTATCACTGGTAAAAATAACGATTGTATTCTCCTCCAGATTGAGGTCTTTCAATTGCTGTAATAATTTTCCCACATAATCATCGAGAAGAGTGACAATGGTGGCATAATTTTTCTGATCTTGCGACCACTTTTTATTTTTGAATTCTTCTTTGATTTCCGGTACTTCGATCATCTGATCTTTCAGGGCTTCACCATTATCATGAGGAATGGTAGTGGGAAAATAGAGAAAAAAGGGCTCATCTTTATTTTCATCCACCCATTGGGTCAGTTCATCAAAAATAACATTATGGACATAATCTTTTTTCTCTGTGGAATAACTACCCAGTCCTTTGTGCCATTCGGATTCCGGCAGATAGTGAACGTCATTGTCCAGCATGATCTTCTGACCATTTTTATATAAAAATTCCGGAAAGGAATTATGCGCCAGCACCTGATCATAGAACCCCACAAAGGTATCAAATCCATGCCGTTGCGGATCACCCTTAGTATTTTGAATACCCATGCCCCATTTGCCGAAGCAGCCGGTTTTATACCCATTCTCCTGCAGCACTTTCGCAAAAGTTTTTTCTTCCGGTGGCAATTGTAACTGACCGCAAGGTTCGTCCTGCTTATTGCCGCGCACATAGGCGTGTCCGGTGTGTTTTCCCGTCATCAGCACACAACGCGAAGGCGCGCAAACGGTGGAGCCGGCATAATGTTGCGTGAATTTCATGCCCGTTTTTGCCAGTGAATCAATGTGTGGTGTCGTAAAATTTTTCTGTCCATAGCAACTGAGATCGCCATATCCCAGGTCATCTGCTAAAATCAATACAATATTGGGGTTTTTTGATTTTTTGCTGCATTTACTTAATAATGGTGTCAGTGCCAGTGACACGGTCGCCACACCGGCTTTTTTGATAAAACTTCTCCGTGAAATATGCATCCGATTTCCCCTTTACCAATTTTGCATCCAGTAAAATATAAGGTATCAAAAACAAAAAACCAACCAGTATATAACAGTATTTTATTTTATGCAGCCCCAATATTTATTACCAGGACTCTCCCTAATATTGGTGAAATTCTCGCCATCTATCTCAACAGTATAAATGTCAAATTTAACCTTCCGGGCAATTTTTACCCGGAAGGTCTGAAATAATATCGTTACATCACTCTGGCCGTAATGATCAAAGCCAACAATAATACACCGATGGAATAATCCAGTAAAACAACTGAAATTTCCATTCTTTAGTTACCAGTTTCTGCGTATTCGCCCAGGATCCTCAGCAGAGCATGGTTACAAAACACATGATAACTGCAATAACATAGGACTCAATAACGACCATAATTTCTCCTTTTGGTAATTATTATTTAAAAAGACCGTAAGACCGTCCCTCACAGTCTACTTCTGTATATCCTTTTTTAAACGATAGTTTCACACCGTCGCCCATTAAATTTTTATTAAATTTTTCGCTATTTAAGCCAATTTCCACCGTCACCGGGTACTTTGAAGGATTGAGCACCACTAGTATTTTTTCCTTACCCGATTCTCGTTTGTAGATCAAGGGATATTTATCCGTTTTCGCATAAAGCACTTCAAAGTCTGCGTCAGAATGCAGGGCTCTTTCAGTTTTCCGCAAGTCTATCAGTTGGCGGGTTTTATGGATCAGGCTGTTCTTTTCTGATTCGTAATCTTTGACAGTGGGTGCATTTTTATTGGAATCTACCGGCAGATAAAGCTCTTCACTTTCAGCATCTGAGAAGCCAAAGTTTTTCGTGGTATTCCACTGCATGGGTGTGCGATTGCCGGAACGAGTGCCGTAAGAGCCTTCTACTGCCAGCCGGTCATCCAGGGGCAACTGGCGCATGCCGATTTCATCGCCATAATAGACAAAAGGAACGCCCGGAAATGTCATCTGAAAGGCATAGATAATTTCCAGGTCGCGGTCATCCCGCCCCCAGTTTTTGACCCGCACCATGTCGTGATTGTCAACCGGAATGGAGATGTAGCCCCGGTCTTTGGATTTTTTGTATTGGTCCAGATAGGAAGTTAAAAATGTCGTGATATTACCTTTGCCCTCAGGGCCAAAAAAACTCCAGGTATCCTCATCTTTTGTGAACCACTTTTTGTGAAAGAGATCGTCATAGCCCTTGTACCAATGCATAAAATCCGCGTGAAAACCAGCATCGATGGCATCGGCGGGCGAGCCCCATTCGGAAATCAGGAAAGCATCGGGATATTCCTCATCAAACATTTTCCGGGTTTCGATCCAAAATTCTTTGCCGGAACTGCCGGCCATATCAACACGAAATCCATCAGCCCCCATGTCCAGCCAAAATTTGAGGACATTGCGCATCTCATTTTTCAATGCCATGACATCGGGGTGATCGGTGGGGAGTTGCCAATGGTATTTAATCTCATCTTTTGGGAAGCCGTAATTCAGCTTCGGCTGACACCAAAAAAAATTGGTCATATAGGAGCCATCACGAGGCGCGTAACCCTGGATGAATTTTCCGGCAAATTCCTTTGGCGTTACCCAGGTATTATCCGTCCAAATGAACCAGTTTTTGTAAGGTTTTTCATTAACGCAGGAAGCTTTAAACCAGGGGTGATCAATGGAAGTGTGTCCCACCACAAAATCGATGATTACTTTAATGCCACGCTTGTGAGCTTCTTGGAATAATTTTCGGGCAGTCTCATTGGTGCCATAACGCTTCGCTACTTTGTAGTAATCCGCCACATCGTAGCCAGCGTCCATAAAGGGCGATTCGTAAAAGGGACTAAGCCAGATGCCGGTGACACCAAGACTCTGCACATAATCCAGTTTATCGATAATACCTTGCAGATCGCCGATCCCATCCCCATCCGTATCCTTGAAAGTCTGAGGATAGATTTGATAAAATACCGCTGAATCCACCCATTCCGGCACATCCGGCCGGCCGATTAAGACAGAACAAATTATTACCATTAAAACTAACGTTTTTCTTACCATCAGATTTCCTTTCCAATCCACTTATTCAGCCAGCGGTCTTCGGTGCGAATCTGAAAGGCTTTCAGCTTTTTTACCAGCCGTTCAAATTCCTTTCGATATTTGGGATCATCAGCAAGATTGTTAATTTCATCGGGATCATTTTTTATGTCATACAATTCAAATTCCGCCCGATGTAGATAGTCCTCCACCTTACGCTTGCCGTAATATTCCATATTATTTTTCAGAACGCCCTGCCAGGTTTCCGATTCCAGCAAGTCACTGGCAAAGGGATAATCCAACTGGTAAGCAATATTCCAGATGAGTTTGTACTGTCGCTCCCGCACCACCCGCATGGGATAATACATATAAATTTCATGAAAAGTATGTGACGCATAGATTTCATCCCACTCTTTCGGATGCTTTATGTCCATTACCGGCAGAAATGAGCGGCCGTGGAATTTTTCATTTTTCGGCTTGCCGTCAATGAAGGTGATTTCATCCGGCACATCCACTTTATCATAATAGGATGTCGTGTAGTCTATTCCCGCAAAATCCAGAATCGTTGGGGTAATGTCTACATAACTGACCATGGCGTCACAACTGCTGCCTTTATTTTTTGCATAGGGATTTCGTACCACAAAAGGGAGTTTAATACCGGGATCATAAGTGGTGGTTTTCCCGCCTGGAAAAGCGATCCCATTATCAGAACAGTAAATCACCAGCGTGTCATCCCACTGCCCGGTTTCCTGGAGAATTTCTGTCAGCCTTTTCAGTCCGGCATCAGCCCGTTCCACCGACATGTAATACTTTGCCAGTTCATTGCGGCATTCCGGTATGTCGGGTAGATAATCCGGCACCATTACGTCACCAGGATCAACCGGCTTGATCCCTGTTCGCACAAAAGGCCTGTGTGGTGCAATAGTGCAGAAATAGAGAAAAAATGGCTGTTTATCGCCGTTAACAATTAATGACTTGCATCGTTCCGCCATTTCCTCCGGCGTTTCTTTGGGAATCCAGCCGCCATCAGCATTCTGTATCCATGAATAATCATCGAATTCATCAAATTTATAGACTTCTTTCGGGCCCACATGATATTTGCCCATACAAACTGTTTTGTAGCCATTATCACTCAGGAGAACCGGCAGGGTTTTCACATTATCAAAAGCGCGAAAGTGATGGACGGAATGGTTATGGCCGAACATCCCATTGGCATGGTTTTGCAGCCCCGACAAAATCACCGAACGACTGGCCGAACAGGATGCTGAAGTGCAGAAAGCATTGTCAAAGCGGGTACCCATTTTTGCCAGGTAATCCAATCCGGGTGTTTTAATAGCGGAATTGCCATAGCAACCGGCGTCACCCATACCCTGGTCGTCCACCACGTAAAGTAGAATGTTGGGGCGTTTTCTACGGGATTTCCCGAATAATCCGGAGCCTATACCGATGGTTGCGGCAGCAATGCCGGCTTTCTGTAGAAATTCTCTGCGTCTCATTTATATCCTCTTTCCATAACCATATTTATGTCACTCCTTCGGAGTTGAATGCATTTTTTTCTTCGATCTATAATAATTTCATCCCTTCGGGATTTAAATTATTAGGAAGTAGGCTAAAGCCAACTGGTTATTCTTTTTTAGTTTATACACCACAATAAATTTTGGTGTTATTTTGAAAAAACTCAGATCAAGACAATCAAAACATTACACTATTCAAAAATCGATATTCTCCAATCGATATTCTTACATCTTCATTTTTACCAAGTAGCCTGGGCGGCGGAATTATATGCAGTGAATTAGTCCATTTATTTTCAATTGCGGATTATAAATCCACGGTCTGTTAACCTGCATTATTCATAAAAATATGAATAATGCCCGCTTCGCGCCGATACGTTTCCT
>CAZCHS010000081.1:0-14646 GCA_964498725.1 uncultured bacterium
TGGATAAGGCTCCCTATTTTCTATTTACCAAATTTCCATATTCGTTTTTGATTTTAACCGATAGGGAAAAATCAATGCTTCAAATACTGGTAAACCAATAAAAATTTATAGATTTCAGCTTCGAAATAAATCAAATTCCCCGGCTCGACCGGAAAATTTGATAAGCGAAACTGATTTTCGCTCTACAAGACACCATCCCTGGAGTTCTAACAGAACAATTCCCTTTAATAATATAAAAAAAATCTTGACATCACTATTTTTCGCTATTACATTTGTAATGAAAATTACAAAAATAATAAAAGTGAAAAATATGTTACGAAATCTGAAAAAATCACATCGCCTAATCGACCTTTTTCTGGAATTGGTGAAAATTGACGGCACTTCCCGCTGCGAATTAACGGTTCGCCAATACCTGGTGGTGTTTTTAAAAAAACTCGGTCTTGAGCCGGTGGTGGATAATGCCGGCGATGCTGTGGGCGGAAACACCGGAAATATTATCTGTAAAATCGGTGACGGCGGCGATTTTGTGGTGCTTTCCCACATGGATACAGCCGGGCCTACTAAAACCATCAAGCCGCAGATTCATAAAGACCGCATCACTTCCGACGGCACCACAATTCTGGGCGCTGACAACCGTGCCGGTATCGCGGCAATTCTATACAACCTGGAAAAAATGATACAATCCGGTGAAAAAATTAAAGATTTCACTCTCTGCTTCACCATTTGTGAAGAAAATAATATTGAAGGCTCAAAGCATTTAGAATTACCCAAAACCATTCAAAAAGGCTATGTGATTGATTCTTCCTTGCGGCCGGGTAAATTCATTCACCGGACTTTCGGAGCCAAAGGCCTGAATATTAAAATCACCGGCAAAGCGGCCCATTCGGGTCTGCAACCGGAAGACGGCATCAGTGCGATCTACACCGCATCGTTGGCGATTTCCAAATTAAAACTGGGCCGGGTCAATGAAACCACCACGGCTAACCTGGGCATTATCAAAGGCGGCGAAGCCATCAATGTCATTCCGGAAACTACTGAGATCATCGGTGAAATTCGCTCCCAAAAAGTAGAAGATGTGGAAAAATTGGCCAGTGAATTTAAACAACAGTTTGAAAATGCTTGTCAGCAGACCGGCGCGCAGCTGGCATTCAAATCCAGGTGGGATTTTATGCCCTATTATGTATCCGAAGATTCCGATATTTTTATACATGTCGTCAATATCATGGAAAAATTAGGACTGACACCGGAACCGATGCTGTCGGCCGGTGGCAGTGATGCTAATCCTCTGAATGCAAAAGGAATCGATGCCGTCAATATTGGGATTGGGGCGCAAAATCCCCATTCCCATGACGAGTATATTCTGCTGGAGGACCTGGCCAATGCAGCGAATATTGTTTATGAGATTTTGAGGGAAGAAGGATGATTTTTTGGACATGGATTCACAGGATGAACACAGATAAGATTTTATTTACCATGACAGTTTTATTGATATTATTTTTGATACCAATCAATCTCTGCGCCCAAACCGGCGATCTCTTCATTATCGGCGGCGGCAATCGTCCTGCATCCATGATCAATCACCTGGTGGAACTGGCGGGCGGCGAGCAAAGCCATGTCATCGTAATTCCCAATGCCAGTGGCGATCCTATCGATGTCGCTGAATATCAGACCAATCAGTTTCTGGAGCATGGCGCCGGTTGCGCGGAATATATTTTTGCGAAGAACAATGCGGTGAATGCCGATTCCAACATGGCAAAAATCGATAAAGCTACCTGCATTTTCTTCTCCGGTGGAGATCAGCGGCGACTGACAGCAGATTTACTGGATTCGAAATTACTGGCGAAAATCAAGGAAAAATGGCGCCAGGGCTGTGTCATTTCCGGCACCTCAGCCGGCGCGGCTGTCATGAGCGAGTTGATGATCACCGGCGATGAAAAATTGAATAAGAGCAAGTATTCATTCATTACCATAGAACCCGGCAATGTGATCATGACACCGGGGTTTGGCTTTGTGAAAAAAGCGATCATTGATCAGCATTTTATCAAGCGCAATCGCCAGAACCGGCTGATTTCTGTGGTTCTGGAAAATCCCGGTTTACTTGGCATCGGCATCGATGAATCCACTGCCATTCAGGTTCATGAAGACGGTACTTTTGAAGTAGTGGGTGAAAATTCTGTGATGATCTTTGACGCTAAAGAAGCCCAAAATATTCAGACCGATGACCGCAATAATTATTCAGCCAGCAATATAAAAATGCATCTGCTGATTAACGGACAAAAATTCGACATGAGCAAAGGGAAGGTGAAATGAAAAAATTTCAAGCGCCGGATACCTATGTTATAATATTTTTCGTAGTCCTGATCGCCTTTGGGCTCAGCTGGATCATACCCCAGGGAAAGTTTGAGACCCGCACTATCAAGTACGAATACAAGGACAAGGTCACTGAAAAAACCGTGCTGGACCCCAATTCTTTCACCTATGCGGAAAAAGAAAACCGTATTGACGGAACGCCCCTGTTTGGTGAAGGCGGTGAACCGGGATTTTTGAATTATGTCTTTGACGGCCTGGTTTCCGGCGATAAATGGGGGGCGGCTGTCGGCGTGATTGCTTTTATATTGGTAATCGGCGGCGCTTTTGGAATCATTATCAGGACCGGTGCAATTGAAACCGGTATCAACGCCATGATTTTGAAAACTAAAGGGAATGACATTCTGTTGCTGCCCGTCATGTTCCTTTTATTCTCCCTGGGAGGAGCAGTTTTTGGAATGGGTGAAGAAGCCATTGCCTTTTCCATGGTGTTGATTCCGATGGTAATTGCCCTGGGATATGATTCCATTACCGGTATCATGATCACCTTTGTGGCGACGCAGATCGGCTTTGCCACCAGCTGGATGAACCCCTTTGGAGTTGCCATCGCCCAGGGAATCGCGGAAGTGCCGGTGATGTCGGGCAGTTTTTTTCGCATTGTCATGTGGCTGATATTCACAGGTATCGGTATGGCCTATACTATTATTTATGCCCGCACGATCAAACGCAATCCGCAATCTTCATTGTCCTGGAAGAGCGATGAATATTTTCGCAATGATTTTAAACGGCCGGAACTGCAAGACCACAAAATGACGATTGCTGACAAATTGATCCTGCTGACGATTTTAATTTCTATATTATGGATCATTTACGGTGTCATGTTCAGAGGCTATTATATTCCTGAGATTGCCAGCCAGTTTTTCGTCATGGGGCTGGTCTCCGGTATTATTGCTGTGATTTTCCGGTTGAATGACATGAAAGTCAATGATATTGCCGCAGGATTTCGCCAGGGAGCAAAAGACCTGCTGGGCGCTGCCCTCATCGTCGGTATGGCCAAAGGAATTGTGATTATCCTCGGTGGTGATGATCCCGCCACACCATCAGTTTTAAATACGATTTTGTATAAAATCGGCAGCACTGTAGCGATTTTTCCGGCGGTTGTTTCCGCCTGGATGATGTTTGTCTTTCAGTCGGTATTTAATTTTTTCATTGTATCGGGTTCCGGACAGGCGGCCCTGACCATGCCATTGATGGCGCCTTTGGCCGATATGGCAGGTGTCAGCAGACAGGTGGCTGTGCTGGCATTTCAGTTGGGTGACGGATTCACAAACCTGATCGTGCCAACCTCTGCCGCGCTGATGGGATGTCTCGGCGTCGCCCGCCTGGACTGGGTGAATTGGGCAAAGTTTCAGATCAAATTCCAGGTGGTACTGTTTAGTTTAGGGTCGATGTTTGTCATCGCTGCCGTGATGTTAGGGTTTAACTAAGACCTTGAAAATGCCTGCCCGCAATTGGCGGGGCTCAAAGGGCCTTTGCAATGGTTGTTCTTTTAGGAAATATAAGATTATTTACAAACAAGTTTACGAATTACCACCATTTCAAAGGCGATCCATCTTCGCCCTTCGGACTATGCTGGACAAGCCATTTGAAAGGTGGAGAGAATAAGGGGACATAATTTTGGTACATAATGAATTAAAAGAAAAAATTCGCGGACATTATAAAGATTTATCCAAAAACCTGCAGTTGGTGGCGGATTTTTTCGTGGAAAATTTTGACAAGATTCCCTTCCTCAGCGTACAGGAAATTGCCCATCAATCCGGAGCCAGTGTGGCGTCGGTGGTGCGGTTTGCCCAGAAAATCGGATATACCGGTTTTACGGAAATTCGTAATGCTGTGGCTGATAACCTGCAGAAGCACTTAAAAAGTGAAGATAAATTTCCCCTTATCAGTGCATCGGATGGCAAAGATGAAGAAGATATTCTCACCTCTGTTGCCAACCAGGATATTCAGAATATTAATGAGACGTTTAAAGTGATCGGGCACAAAGATTTTAAAAAAGCCGTTGATCTGATCGAAAGAGCCAGTACCGTCTACACAGCAGGATTGGGAATATCTTTTTTACTAAGCCGGATTTTGGCCTATCAATTAAACCAGGTGGGTGTCCGCTCCCATGCCATGCAGCATGACACATCACCCTTTCTGGAGCAGGCACTGTTGCTGGATAAAAAGAACCTGCTGGTAGTTCTTTCTTTTCCACCTTATTCCAGTGAAACGATTGATGTAGTGAAAGCGGTCAAAGAGAAAGGTATCAAAGTCGTCGCCATTACCGACAAACCGGCGGCGCCGGCTACTTTTCATGCTGATGTCAGCCTGATGGTAAAAAGTGAGAACATGTTGTTTACCAATAGTTTTGCCGCCATTTCCGTCCTGATCAATGCCATCGCTACCCAGTGTGCCTGTCGCGATTATGATAAAGCGCAAAATATGATCAAGGCTTCCAGTGAAATACAGAAGCCGCTTGTTGAAAATTGAAATTTTCCTGTCATCCTGAGTTTGTCGAAGGATGATGGTTTAGATAATGAAAATGAATTTATTTGTCACTTTCGATGAATTCATTATGACAAAATAATTAGCGAGGATTTAGGAGGTTTAATGAGAAAACAAATTTTACTGCTTCTTTTGAGTTGCTCACTGTTGATGGGAGCCAATTTTGGCCGGATTAGCGGAAGAGTGGTTGAAAGTGAAAGTGGTGACCCGATAATGGGTGCAAATATTATTGTCGAAGGCGCTGATCTTGGTGCGGCTTCTGATCAGGAAGGCAATTACCTGATTGCACAGATTCCACCGGGAAAATATAATATCAGATGTCAGTATATCGGTTATACACCGGTGGTGGTGGAAGATATTACCGTGACATCCAATCGTATTGCCTTTGTGAATTTTGAATTATCACCGAAAACCCTGGACATGGAAGAGGTGGTGGTGACCGCCCAAAGGAAAGAGATTGAAAAAGACCTTACAGCAACAACCAGAAGTGTACAAACTGCGGAGATCGAAGAAATGCCGACCACAACCATTACCGATGTCATTCGTACACAACCCGGTGTGGTCAGTTCCGGCGGACTGCATTTTCGCGGCGGCCGTTCCGGCGAAGTAGTTTACATGGTGGATGGTGTGCCGATGGTCAATCCGCTCTCTACGGAGATCAACTCCAGTGAAATGATCAACAAGGGCGCCATTGCGGAAATGCAGATGATCAGTGGTACTTATTCCGCTGAATACGGCAATGCCATGAGCGGGGTCATCAATATCACCACCCGGGAAGGCGGCAAGGAATTACACGGCGGCGTGGATGTTAAAAATTCCAAACTGGGAATGGAAGAAAACAGCGCCGACTATAACCGTTCGGTTATCCGCATGAATCTCAATGGTCCGTTATTCACACCGAAAACAACTTTTTTTATGTCCGGAAATTTTGATGACCGGGACAATTATCTGCCCTGGGGATACCGGACCGAAGGTAATGTTTTCTTTAAACTGACGGACAGGCATATTAATAATCTGAAACTGTCCCTCACAGCCAATCTCTCCAATGGCATTCACAAAAATTACAGCCACACCTGGAAATACATTCCCGATCAATACTGGTACGAGCCCCGCTCCAATACGCAGATGCTGAGTTTCGGCATGACCCACACGCTTTCCGAAAAAATGTATTATACCTTGTCCATGTTCCATACACAATACCATTATGACAGCGGTGATTTTGACTATAATGATCTAAAACCGGATTACCGCCGGGATGAAAATAAGGAATTTTATACTTTAAGTTATGTCTCTTCCTATTCTGAAAATGATCAGAATACGATCGGAATTAAATCCGACTGGGTCTGGTATGCCAATAATTTTAATGAAATAAAAGCCGGGTTTGTAGCAAAGCGCCATAATATCGACCGTTTTTATGTCAGTTCACCCTATTATGATGATGTCATTCTGGATGATTACGAAGTGCAACCAACCGAGTTTGGCGCCTATGTTCAGGACAAAGTGAATTTTTCATCCATTATCCTGAGCGCCGGACTGCGCTTTGATATGCATGATCCCAATACGGAATACTGGGACAATCCTTATGATACCGAAGATTCCACCAAAAGTGTGGTTGAGTCCGATGTTCATACACAGGTCAGCCCGCGACTGGGGATCAGTTACCCGGTTACTGACAGAACTGTTTTCCACTTTGGTTACGGGCACTATTTTCAGCGTCCCGACTATCAGTATATTTACAAAGCACTAACTAACCGCAGTTCCAATGAACTCAATGATGTCAATAAAGATGGCACTATTGATTATCGCGATAATGTATTGATGAATCTGAAATCCGGTAACGGCCGCTTTGGTAATCCTGACCTGAAACCGGAAAAGACAATTGCCTACGAATTTGGTGTCAGCCAGCAATTGTTTCAAGATTACATTCTGGACATCACGGTCTATAGTAAACAGATCACTAATCTGCTGGGCGCGAGAACCTATTTCGCGCTGGACCAGCCCAATTACTGGGAAACCTTTTCACTGCATATTAATGAAGATTTTGCCTACAATAATGGCTTTGAAATTCAATTCCGCAAACGCCGGGGTAAAAACTGGACCGGTGAAGCCAATTACACCTATGCGGTGGCAGAAGGCAGTAGTTCAGGTCCCCTGGAAAGAGTTGGCAGTGAACTGGAAAACCGGCAGACCCTGAAATTTTTCCCATTGAATTTTGACCAGCGCCATACTTTGAATGGGCGACTGACATACAGCTTAGGAAAATTCAAAGGAACACTTTTGGGACAATGGGGCAGCGGCCTGCCATACACTAAAGAGATGCGTGGCGCCACTGATCCGTATGAACTCAATAATGGCCGGATCGATCCCAATTGGTATCTTGACCTGAAACTGAATTATAATCTGACTGTGGGTAATGTAAAAATTACTCCTTACCTGGAAGTTTATAATCTGGCAGACCATAGAAATGTGCTCTGGGTTTACGCCAGAACCGGTGAGCCGGATTATTCCAACAGCGGACGAACCGAAGAATATGACGACAATCCGCTGAATTATGGTCGACCCAGAATTATTTATCTTGGTGTCAATATTGGATTTTAGTGAAAACCCAAAGGAGTAACAATGAGAACGAATAAGAAAGTTTTATATTTAATGTTGATTGTAATGATCGCTGTTTTCCAGATGGCGCAGGCCGGATTGTCAGACCGCGCGTTTGCCACACACAATGTGGGGAAACTGGGATTTTTTACAACCAATATCGGACAATTTTATCCCTATGGCGGGCAGGTGGAAAAAACCCTGGAATACCCGATCAATTCCGGTCAAATATGTATGTACCGGCAATGCTTAATGATCGGCGCCAGGATGCCCAATGGTGATTACAATGTCATTTCCGCAGCCGATGGACGGTTTGAAGAATTTGATGCGATTGGCGGGTATGATGCCGGTAATGCGGAAATCGCCATGAGTGACAAGCCGCATACCTGGCCGGACTGGGGCTGGCCTGTGCAGGATGAAGATGGTAATCCCATCATTCTCAGCCAACAGGAGAGTTTCTGCGTCTACAGTGATTCCACCAACTGGCGTTATGCCAAAAACGGTGAAGAAGATATGCTGATGAACATGCGGGTCTATCAAACCATTTACAGTTGGGGCGTTCCCGGTGCGGACCGCTTTGTGATTTTGCGTTTTGATGTGGAAAACCAGAGTAATAGTGACTGGGAAGATGTTTATTTTAACTTTTATTCCGATCTGGATGTCGGCGGTATCAGTTCCGGTGATGAATGGGCTGATGACTGTGTAGATTTTGACAAAGACAGGGAACTGGTACGCTTTTATGATTCCGACAACTATAGTGATGAATGGCTGAAAGAAAATCCCTTTCAGCCGGGAATTACATTTTTGAAAACACCCAATGACAAAGGAATCACAGATTTTCACTGGGTTGATGTGACTATCGATGAAGTGGCTGTAAACAGCACCTTTTGGGATTCATTGAGTTATGCGTTGATGGCGTCTGATACGAATTATTTTTACGACCATCCGGACTTGAGAGTCAGTGATTATTTTCATCTGGGTGACAATCCCATTAATGGCACGCACTATGATGATCCGGAAACCAGTCGAATAACCGATGAAGATGGTAATTTGATCGGCGGCCCCATGGTAGGCTGGATCATGAATGGACCGGTGGACATTGCCGCCGGCGAAACCAAAGAATATTGGGTTGGTATCGGCGTTGGCGATACTGAGGAAGATCTCTACGGTGTGATTGACAACTTGCGTGAATATTTTGCCAATTATGAAGCCACCGGTGATTTTGGTATCAAAGTCATGCCAACACCGGAACTAACAGCTGCTGCCGGCGACCAGAAAGTTGATCTCTACTGGAGCAATGATCTGGATATCAATTATGAAAATCCCGCCAAAAATAATGAGAACGACCTGGAAGGATACAGGCTTTACAAAACCACTGACCCGAGCCTGAAAGAATGGGAACTGCTGGAAACCTTTCCATTGATTTATGATTCTTCATCATCTTTTGATGAACAGGCTTACCACTATGAAGATACTGATGGCGTTTACAATGGATTTACCACTTATTATAATCTCTGTGCCTATCGAACTTCGATTACCGGTGATTTAGAAGAATCATTGATTCTGTCCAATATCGAAAATATTGAAAACCAGGCCAATGCTGCCGGAGTACAGCCGGTCAGTGAGGTTGCTGATGATAAACAGGATATGGACGCTATTAAAGCAGTACCGAATCCCTACATTGTCTCGGCGCAATGGGACAGAAACAGGTTGGGCAATACAGTCTTTGGAGAACCGATTCGTAACATGGCCTTTACCAATCTGCCATCCCCCTGTACGATCAAGATCTACACAGTGGATGGGGATTTGGTAAATACCCTGGAGCATGATGGCGTCAACGGACGCTACGAGTGGAACCTGCTGACCAGCGAACGGCGGCCGGTGGTGTCAGGCATCTACTTTTTCCATGTAGAATCTAAGGTTGGCGAAAAAATCGGCCGGTTTGCCATAATCCGATAGAAAGGGGAACATAATGAAATTATTTATAAAGATTATTGGAATATTAGCGATCACCGGCACAATGCTTTTTGCAGACGGCAGCCTGGGACAATCAGGCGCGAATTTTCTGCAGATCGGCGCAACGCCACGGGGCGCGGCCCTGGGTGGCGGCATTACAGCCCTGGCGCAGGGCGCGGAAGCCTTATACTGGAATCCCGCCGGCGCGGTTGCTATTGAAAAAACAGATGTTTATTTATCCCATACTGATTGGTTTGTGGATACAAAACTGACCTATGGTGGTGCTGTCATAAAAATTGGTGACAACAATGCTTTTGGTGTGTCCGCCACTGTTTTTAGTATGGATGACCAGGAAATTACCACGGTTTATGAGCCTGATGGTACCGGCAATTATTACAGCTCCGGCGACATTTCCGTGGGCCTGAGTTATGCCCGCCGAATGACTGACAAATTCAGCTTCGGCATTACGGGAAAATATATTCAGGAAACCATATACAATGAATCAGCCTCTCAGGTGGCTATGGATGTAGGGTCAGTTTATCAGACCAACTTCCATAATTTGCGAATTGGTATGGCGGTGCGGAATTTCAGTGGAACATTGGAATTTGACGGCGACGATATTGATGACCGTATTGAGGAAGAAGAAGCCCGGAATAATGAGGATAATCCGCGGATTGAACGACTGGCGCCGGAATTTCGCCTGCCCCAGGTATTTCAGATGGGGGTTGCAGTGGATGTTTTTGATAATACGGACAATCGCGTCACCATGATTGTGGATGTGGATGTGCCCAGTGATAATGAAGAGCGTTTGATCATTGGCAGTGAATATTCCTTTCGCAACATGGCCTGGCTGCGGGCATCCTATCAGATGAATTATGACACAGCCGGTTTGAATGCCGGTGCCGGAATCAATATTCGCGGCATTCGCCTGGATTATTCATTTTCCAGTCATGAAGTGTTTAGTGATATTCACCGGTTTGGTATTGGATATAATTTTTAAGTGATAAACTTTCGTCCCTCAAATAACTCTCGTCCTCTGAATTTAATACGGGAGGAGGGTATAATTAACGTTGGTAGTATCAAAAGTTTTATGAAAAAATGAATGAAATATGCTCTTTTATATTAATTTCACAACCCCCTTGTTCCCCCTTTTCAAAGGGGGACACGACAGGACAACTGGTTGTTTACTAATAGTTTCGAGGTTACGACTAAAATCAAACAAGTTCTCCCTTTGAAAGGTTATCAATCCGGCTCTGACGGGGAGATGAAAAAGAGTTTGAAACTAATGTTCAGAGCAAAAAGTTTTGACACTACCTTAACGTTACAGGGGGTGAGAAAAATGAAAAGCAGAGGAAAGCAAATTTATAACAGGAGGAAATTATGCGAAAATTGTTACTATGCTTAGTTATGTTGTCAATGGTTGTTATGCTTTCGGCACAATCATTTACAACTTACACCAGCGAAAACAGTGATTTACCGGTCAATATGGTGTATTGTATTGATTTTGATAATGACGGCAACATCTGGTTTGGCGGGCAAAAAGACCCGGCCACCGGCATTGCCAATGTATCCATGCTGTCCGGTGATCTTTCCACATGGACAATTTACGAACAGAGCGACCTGGGACTGGATAATATGGAAGACCGTGTCTTTTACATTGCTGTGGATGATCAGAATACCAAATGGTTTTGTACCCATTATGGTGTTAGCGGATTAAAAACTGACGGAACTTCTTTTGAAGTGGACTTTACAGTGGATGATTACACAAGGAGCGTCGAGACCGATTCCAAAGGTAATGTTTACCTCAGTAACAGAACCGACGAAGGTATTTGGGTAACGGAAGACCATGGTGAAAATTGGGAAATGTGGACAGCTGCGGATATCGGATTAAGTGAAGGCCGTCCGGAAATTTATGACCTGCGCGAAGACAGTCAGGGAAGATTGTGGATTTGTACCTGGTACGGGATCGTCTATCGTGATACTGACGGCACCTGGCATGAAATCGAAGACCTGGCCGGATATTACACTTATGCCATGACCATGGACAAGAATGATGTCGCCTGGACCCCGGACGCCTCAACCAATGATCTTTATAAAATCGCATCCGATGGCAGCACAACGAAACTGGATTCCACGGATATAGCACCGTTACGGGCGGACATCTATGATCTGGAAGCTGATAAAAATGGTAATATCTGGTGTGCCACCAATGGCGAAGGCCTGGTGCAAATTCTCCCGGACGGAAGTTTTAATCAATACACTTTGGCGAATACCGACGGTGGCATTCTCCAGGACACTTTGACTCATCTGGAAATTAATGATGATGTGATCTGGGTATCCACAGCCAGTGAAGGAATTGTCCGTATTGACGATATGATTCAGGATGAAGTCGTAGAAACAGAGTTAGCCTATGAAATTTATAATACAGAAAATAGTGACCTGCCGGTGAATATGGTCTATTGTATTGACTTTGACAATGATGACAATATATGGTTTGGCGGGCAAAAAGACCCGGGCACCGGCATTGCCAATGTATCCATGCTTACAAGTGATCTGAGTATATGGAATATTTACGAACAGAGCGACCTTGGATTGGATAATATGGAAGACCGCGTCTTTTACATTGCTGTGGATGATCAGAATACCAAATGGTTTTGTACCCATTATGGTGTTAGCGGATTAAAAACTGACGGAACTTCTTTTGAAGTGGACTTTACAGTGGATGATTACACAAGGAGCGTCGAGACCGATTCCAAAGGTAATGTTTACCTCAGTAACAGAACCGACGAAGGTATTTGGGTAACGGAAGACCATGGTGAAAATTGGGAAATGTGGACAGCTGCGGATATCGGATTAAGTGAAGGCCGTCCGGAAATTTATGACCTGCGCGAAGACAGTCAGGGAAGATTGTGGATTTGTACCTGGTACGGGATCGTCTATCGTGATACTGACGGCACCTGGCATGAAATCGAAGACCTGGCCGGATATTACACTTATGCCATGACCATGGACAAGAATGATGTCGCCTGGACCCCGGACGCCTCAACCAATGATCTTTATAAAATCGCATCCGATGGCAGCACAACGAAACTGGATTCCACGGATATAGCACCGTTACGGGCGGACATCTATGATCTGGAAGCTGATAAAAATGGTAATATCTGGTGTGCCACCAATGGCGAAGGGCTTCTACAAATTTTACCTGATGGCAGTTTTAATCAGTATACAGTAGCAACTACTGATGGCGGTATTCCTCAGGATACACTGACTCATCTGGAAATCAATGATGATGAAATGTGGGTATCCACTGTCAGTGAAGGATTGGTTCGAATTACCGGTTTTGCAGCGCCTACTGCTATTGATGATGAAGAGAGTGACGTTTTTACGCCACAGACCTTTGTCCTGCATCAGAATTATCCCAATCCCTTTAATCCGGAAACCAATATTCGTTTTGATGTCGCTAAAAGCGCTAAAGTGCAATTGAATATTTACAATTTGAGAGGCGAACTGGTCAAACAATTGACCAACAGAAATTATCAGCCCGGCACTTACAGACTACTTTGGGACGGCACGAATAATGCCGGCAACCAAGTGGTCAGTGGTATTTATTTTTACCAATTAAGAACCGGCTCTGAAACGCAGACACGTAAAATGATGTTTGTACAATAGTATGGATCGATAAGACCTCCAGGGTTTTTCCTGTTTCGCCAGTTGGCTTAGGCAGGATAAGCAAAAATCTTCGAGGTCTTTTTTTAGTTTGAGTTAACCTCATTTTTTTTAATCAATTGAATTTGGGAAGTAGGCTGAAGCCTACTGGAAGTTAAATGATTTGTTATTACCCACCACAATGAATTGTGGTGTTAATCTAAAATAACGTTCTAAATTTTGTTTAAACCTCAGACTTTGTAAAAATGAAGGCTTGTTTATAAAAGGAATTTTATGCAGCAGAAGAAACAACCGAAGCTCGTTTACAGTATCATTCCATTGATCGCCATGGGCCTCTTTTTAGGGGTCGGCTATGGCGTCTTTCAGTTGAAAGCGGAAATCCTGCTGATCTGCTCGGCGCTGATCGCCGGGATTATAGCGCTTTTACATGGTTATTCCTGGAAAGAGTTGGAAACCGGAATCGTTGAATCTGTGAGTCGTGCCATGCCAGCAATGTTAATTGTCATTTGTGTTGGATTGCTGGTGGGATCGTGGATCGCCAGCGGAACTATTCCAATGCTGATTTACTACGGCTTGCAGATGATTTCGCCCTCCTATTTTTTGTTGACTGCCTGTATTGTCTCCAGTTTTGTGTCACTTTTTACCGGGACTTCCTGGGGAACAGTGGGAACCATTGGGATTGCTTTTATGGGGATCGCGGAAGGCTTGGGAATCCCAAATGGACCGGCTGCCGGCGCCATTATCACCGGTGCATATTTTGGTGATAAATTATCACCCTTTTCCGACACGACAAATCTGGCCCCGGTTGCCGCCCGCTCCAATCTGTTCGACCATATTCGACACATGCTATGGACGACATTGCCGGCATGGATTTTGGGACTGATCATTTATTTTTTCATCGGTTTGAAATATGGCGAAAGCCAGGCTTTTTCAAGTGATATCAATCTGCTGCTGAATGGACTCACCAATAATTTCAATTTTAATATTTTGCTGCTTCTGCCACCGGCGGTCATTCTGTTTTTTGCCATTAAAAAATTGCCAACTATACCGGGCATGATTTTGGCGACCTTGCTGGCCGGCATACTGGGCATGATCTTTCAGGGAATTTCCATTAACAACGCCACATCCGCCATGGCTACTGGATATGTCAGCAATACCGGCGTGGAACAGCTGGATAAATTGCTCACCCGCGGCGGTATGATGAGCATGATGTATGTGACCCTGATCGCCTTTTGTGCCTTTGCTTTTGCCGGCATCATGCAGGCTACCGGCATGTTGAAAAAGATCATGGACCAGATGTTGAAATTTATTCATTCCACCGGAAGCCTTATCATTTCCACATCGGTCAGTTGTATTACCATGGCCTTTATCACCGGATCGTCCTTTCTGGCGATTTTGGTGCCTGGTGAACTCTTTGCCAATGCCTATCGTGAGCGCGGACTGGCGGCCAAGAATTTATCAAGAACCACTGAAGACAGCGGCACTGTGGTCGTTCCCCTGGTGCCCTGGTCAATGGCCGGTGTTTATATGGCGGGAACCCTGGGTGTGCCGACATTGGAATACGCACAGTGGACC
>CAZCHS010000081.1:14746-16277 GCA_964498725.1 uncultured bacterium
TATTCGAGATTACTTCGTCACTTTGTTCCTCGTAATGACAGTTAATAAAAATTTATTAGGAAAAAATTATGAGATCAAAATTAATTTATATCTTTGTATTATTGACAGGATTCTTTTCCTGCGGCAAGCCGCCGCAAGTGGAATTTCCCAATGACCATATTTCACAAACCAAAATTGTAAACTATTCGGAAATGACAGAAGTATTGCAAACCGCTGCAAAGCAAGATAATATTACACTGAAAAGCATGGGTAAATCTATTGAAGGCAGGGACCTCTGGTTACTGAATATTAGGCCGAGAGAAATAACTGACGATCCCCTGAAAGTCTTCCTCTTTGGCCAGCAGCATGGTAATGAACCAGCAGGAAAAGATGCGATTATCTGGCTGACAAAATACCTGGCGAACAATTGTGATCTGATGAGTCCTGATATTGATCTCTACCTGATGCCCATGGTGAACCCTGACGGCGCGGAGAAAAATCAGCGACGAAACGCCAATAATGCTGATTTAAACCGTGATCATTTATTGTTGGAAGAGCCGGAAACACAGTTTCTCTATGACACTTTTCACTATATTAAACCCGATGTTACAGTAGATTGTCATGAATTCAACCGGTCTTCCGGCAATTATCTGGATTTGGGGTATGAAGAGTGGCCGCAGATCATGATGGGTTGTGGGAATAATCCGCTGATTGCCGATGAAATCTATCAACAGGGGGTTAAGACTGTCGAAGATTTGAAAATCCCAATGAAAAATGCCGGCCACAATTACTGCCGCTATTTTGTCGGTGGCATGCCGCCGCTGGATGAAAACCGTTACTCAACATTGGAAGGAGATGATGGCAGAAATGGCATGGCGCTTTTGGGCGCTTTGTCCTTTATTATTGAATCCGGCGTAAAACGCAATACACGGAATCCTGATGCTGATTTAGGCGTTCGTGTAGATGCTTACCTGACAATTTTTCAGTATTTGATCAGTGATAAACAGTTTATTGCCAATGCTTTAAAAGTGACGGATCGGCAACAGGAATTACCAGAATATCCACCGGTGAATTATTTCTGGGGAAAAACAGAACAGGATATTGATTCGATTATGGTTTATCAGGCCGGTAAAGAAACCACTATTCCCACAGCCAATTTTATGCAGACACGCATCATTAAAAAGAGCGTGAAAGCACCGGAAAAATATGTGATTCCGGCGAAGAAATCTGAATTGTTTCAACAGTTATTAGACCGTCATAAAATCGAATATTCTTCCTTGGATGAGGCCAGAACCTTCACTGGTGAACCGGTTCAACTGTTACGTATCGAAAATCATTTTGATGAAGTTTACAATCGCTATGGCGGACGCCAGATCACGCAAATGGCCGAGTCGAAAAGAGTGACATTTCCGGAAGGTTCACTGGTTATCGATCTGAAAAAGAGTAAATTCCCCATGAAAGTTTTTTATGTATTGGACCCTTGTAATCTTTATGGATTGTACCAGCATGAGAATTTTTATAAATTAGTTGATGATGATATTTTGCCGGTTTA
>CAZCHS010000082.1:0-16159 GCA_964498725.1 uncultured bacterium
GTCTTTGTCCCCTTTATCATGATGCCGCGGAAACTGGGCGGCCGCAAAGGAAAAAAGCAATAGGATAATTATTAATAAGTGGTGTGCTTTTATTTTCATGATCAACTCCTTTATAACTCTGTTGATTCGATATTTTTTATAATTTGTTTAAATGTTTCATCATCCAGATCGGCAAAGACTTCATCAATATTTTCCGATTTGTAATTTTTAGCGGTTTCCAGCAGGTATTCCCGGGAGAGGGTGAAATAATTATCCGGCATTACACTGACATCTAATTCTGTATCCAGTTCCACGGAATTAATATCATACAACAAATGTTCACCGCCATAGGTTTGATATAACAGGTAGTCCTGGGTAAAAATATTTTCCGTTTTTCCATTAAAAAATATTACAGTAAGGGCCACCAGTAAACCGGCAAAAATCAATGAAATTGACGGCACAAGCCGGCGCTGTAAAATCTTTGGCTGCCCGAGCCGGTCATTGAGTTTGACAATCAATTCACTGCTGTAAGTCGCCGGAAGATCATAAGATTCCGGTGTAAGTTTGGCGGATAGTTTCGTTAAACCGGCCAGTTCTTGTCGACATTTGCCACAGTTTTGCAGATGGCTTTCCACCTGATCTTTTTCAAATTGGTCTAATTCCTGCTCAATATAGTGCGTCAATTTTTTCTGAATATGTTTACAGCGCTTCATATCCAACTCCCATTTTTTCGAGGATGTTTTTTAGATTTCTGACAGCGTGTGAATAATTCACCTTGGCTGAATTTATGGATATATTCATAATGTTGGCGATTTCCCGGTAACTCATTTCCTGGTATGATCGCAGCATGACCACCATTTGCTGTTTGGACGGCAGTTTTTTAATAGCTTTATTAAGGAATGCTTTCGTATCGTCGGAAATGTCACTATCCTGGTTTTCCGCCGGCAGGTCTGCCTTTTCCAATCCGATGAAATGCTTCAGTCTTTCCTTGCGCAAATAATTAAGGCCCGTGTTGACTGCTATTCTGTATATCCATGTGAACATTTTTGAATTTCCTTTAAATTTTCCCAGGTTTTTGTAAACTTTGATAAATGTCTCCTGTGTCAAATCATCGGCTTCTTCGTGCGTTTGCACCATCCCACGAAAAAGCGAGTAAACTTTTTCATGATTTTCTTTGACGATTGTGTTGAACTCTTTTTGTTCCAAATTTATTTCAAATCTATATTTAATTGTTACAGTGCTGAGACACGACTATTTATAAAAGGTTAAATATATTTTTTTACTTTGTCTAATCAATATTTCCCCTTTGTTATTTTGGTGATTTGAATTAATATTTACCAATTAACAAAGGGGCATTATGGAATTTTTAAGTGATATAAATCAGTGGATAGTTTTTGCGGTTTTTTTTATATCAATTCTGGGTTTAGTGGGTATCAGCGGCGTATTACTCAATAAATTCAACGTCAGTGAAAATACCTCCCGGCGCATTGTCCATATTGGTGTCGGCCTCATGGTCAGTACTTCACCTTTTTTGTTTGAAAATTCCTACCCGGCCATTGCCCTGGCCCTAATTTTTATCATTCTCAATTGGCTGGCCCTGGTGAAAGATAAAGCCAAAGGCATGCATTCTACAGAACGGAAAAGCTATGGCACTGTCTATTTTCCCTTGTCTTTTCTGATTCTGGTGCTGCTGTTCTGGAACAATAATCCAGCGGCCCTGATCATCGGCATGTTGTTGATGACAATATCCGATCCTTTCGCGTCATTTGTTGGTGAATCCAGGTTGGGTGGAAAATCTTTTATGCCCTGGGTTGACAAGAAATCTATCGGTGGTACAATAGCAGCGTTTGCCAGTAATTTTTTGCTGGTAATTGTGCTTTTACCGCTTCTATCGAATACAAAATTTTCTGGTATCAATCTGTTTTTAATCGCCCTGGCTGTCAGTATGATCGGCACACTGGCTGAGATCATTTCCAAAAAGGGCACTGATAATCTGACCTTGCCACTTTTTTCAGCCATGTTTCTGGATATGGCCCTGCAGTCGACGGTGACGGAAAAATACTGGATAATATTCTGGATTGCTTTTTCGGTAATGTTTGCAGTGACAGCATACCGGGCGAAATCCCTTTCGGTTTCAGGTACATTTGGCGCCATATTCATGGGGAGTGTGATTTTTTCTGTGGGCGGTATTAAATGGATGTTGCCGATGGCAGTCTTTTTTGTGCTTTCCTCATTGGTCTCAAAAATCGGCAAAAAGAAAAAAGAATCCGCAACCCTGATGGCAGAGAAACATGATGTCCGGGACATTTACCAGGTTTACGCCAATGCCGGCATTGGGCTGGCCTGCGCGATAGTATTTTACTTTACGAATAACAATCTGTTTTACCTGGCATACCTGGCGTCACTGGCCGGGGCGGCGGCGGATACCTGGGCCACGGAATTTGGAACATTGCTGGGGAAAAATCCACGCAAGATCACCACCTTCAAAAGATGTTTACCCGGTGAATCCGGTGGTGTTACGATACCGGGAACGCTGGCCGCTGTCTTTGGCGCTTTTTCTATCGGAATCACCGGGTTTCTGATTGCCGATACTGTTAATGTAAAAATTTTGGTGATGTTGGTGCTGGCGGGATTGATTGGTTCGCTGATAGATTCAATTCTCGGTGCGACAATCCAATCCCAGTATAAATGCATTACCTGTTACAAAATTACAGAAAAACTAATTCACTGTGAAGCGAAGACGACCTTGTTCAAAGGCAGGCCCTGGATCAATAATGATTTTGTGAACCTGATGTGCACCTTGAGTGGGGCGGGGGTTGTTTTTTTTCTGATTTGACAATTTTAGCTAAAATGGTTAAATTAGTCAAAAAAATGGAGTAAATAATGAATATAACCGCAACAGAATTAAAAATAAGATTAGGCAAATACCTGGACGCTTCGGAAACCGGGCCTGTTATCGTGGAAAAATCAGGGCGCCCGAAATCTGTATTAATTTCAAATGCAACCTATGAAAAATTTTTAGCCTATGAAGATGCATATTGGGCAACAAAAGCTGAAATCGCTGAAAAAGAAGGTTACTTAAGTGCTGAAGAATCGGAAACACTTATCAGACAAGGGTAACAGGGTTGTATAAATTAGTAATTAGCAAAGCCGCCGGAAAGTTTATAAAATCACTTGCTCCTAAGCAATACAAGCAGATTGTTAGCAGGGTTCTCAGCCTCAGAGAAAATCCGCGTCCCACAGATTCGAAAAAACTAAAAGGCAATAATCCCTTTCACCGGGCAGATATTGGAGAATACAGGATTATTTATCGTGATGATGAAAGTACGGTTTATATCACTATCATCGGTAAAAGAAACGATGACCAGATTTATAAAAAATTTAAACAAAAGCATAATTAGTGTCTCAGTTATTATCTATTTTATAGATATTAGTTTTTTTATGACTTACCGCAATTATTTGAGAGGAATCATATGTTACGGCTGAGAATCAATTTAAAAGCAAAAATTTTTATAAGTTTAATCTTGTCGGTGTTTCTATGGTCCGGATGTGAATTTAATCCCACCAAAACCGCTATTACAGAAGACTATAACGCCATCACCTGGACCCAGAACAGAGAACTCACCAATGGCAATATTCACTGCCTTGCAGAAAACTCGCAGGGGGATTTGTTTTGTGGCAGTGATCAAAATGTTTATAAATCTACAGACGGGGGCGCAAGTTGGGAAGTCAGCAGTGATATTAACGATAGGATTTATAGCATCGTTTGTGTGACCAATAATGTTATGTTTGCTTCGACTTTAACAGATATTTATAAATCTTCCGATAATGGAAAAAACTGGACCCATTGGAAAGCCATTATGTTGGATAATTGCTGGATTGAAAAAATGGTAATGTATGATGACTATTGGATATTGGTAGCAACCAGTGGCCGGGGGCTCTTGAAAATGGGTGTGCAGGTAAGGAGTTGGGAACAATTGCAAACCGTTTCTGACTACTTTCAAAATATTTTCATTGACCCGGACAATCATGATATTATTTACGCTTGTAATGCCCCGGGCGCCGAGCGCTCTGAAGATGGCGGCGTTACATGGACAAAAGCCAATTTCCCGAATGATGTTTATACGAAAACCAATTGCATGTTAAAATTGTCTGATTCTGTTCTGATTGCCGGATCAAATTTTGTGGATTACGGCCAATCGGCCAAGATGTTCAAGTCAACGGATAACGGCCTGAATTGGGAAGTGATGGAAATAACCGGCGAAAATCTGGGAACCGGTATATTTTCAATGGTACAGGCGGAAAATGACAGGATCTATGCCGGCTTTTCCATCAGTCATGACTACGGTGAAAAATGCGGTGTCTATTATTCGGATGATGAGGGGAAAAGTTGGACGGACGCGATGAATTATTCTGTGCCGGTTGCTGATCTTCTTTTGTCCCATGACAATGAAATCTACGCGGCCACCTGGGAGGGCATATTCAAATCGGAGAATGGTGGCTCCTGGACTTCGGCAAATGATGGAATCGTCAATGTTGGTATTAATGATATATTGATCACAGGCCAAAATCAAAAATATTTGGCCACTGACAGAGGACTATATCTTTATGATGAGAGCAATGATTTGCAATGGGTTGACCTTGAGTATTTTGATGGTTCCAATCCACGGGTGTTGTATCAGGCCAATGACGGCACAATTTTGATGGCAGATAATTCAAGAATATACAGATATTCCGGTAATGGTTGGTCGATGTCAAGTTGGGATAATTATAGTTACCTGACCCATGATATTGATGGCGACAATGCCGGTAACATTGTTTGCGGCACAATGGAAGGCGTCATCCTGTCTACTGATGCCGGCAGCACCTGGCAGGAGGTAGAATTGAGTGAGGCTTATTACTCTTTTGTTTATAATGTTATGATGACGCTTGACAGTGATATCTACGCCACAGTCAGCAATACTGAAAATGACGGACTGTTCTGCTCCAAAGACCTGGGGCAAAGCTGGGAAAAAGTGACTTTTTTTGAGGATTATTATGTCACGTTACTGGAAAAATATGAAGATAAAATTCTTTTTGCCGGCACCAAAAATGACGGCTTGTTCATCTCCAGAAATAATGGCAAAAGCTGGAAAAAGGCCGGACTTGAGGGACTGCGTATTCGGTCAATCAGTTGCTATAATGAAAATTTAATCGTTGTGGGGACGAACCAGGGCGTTTTTATTTCTGCCAATGGTGGTGATGACTGGCAAAATGAATCAACCGGCCTGACAAATAATAATATTACAGTGGTGGCAATCGATAAGGATAATCAATTGTTTGCCGGTAGCAACCGGAACGGGTTTTTCTATTCTGACGGGCCATTGAAATAATCTGAATCATTCATCAAATCCCGGACGGATAAAATTTCTCGCCTCAGGAAACTCCGCTTCGATCTGCCGCCGGAGCTGTTCCAGAGTCACCAGGATTTCCAGTAATTCATCTTCTTTTTGGGGAAAGAACTCCAGCATTTTTCCCCAGGCGGAAATAGAGCGGTCAATGCCGATCAGGGCAACTTTAGCGGAACCGTCGGAATCTTTGGGAAAATCGTCATCTTCATAAAATTCATCAAATTTTGACCGTTTGGCGCGCATGATCTTTACCTGGATTTGTGGTTTGTACCACTGAATGACTTCAAGGATATCCGAGATGTCATAGAGGTCGTCAACACTTTCCGGAATGCCGATATCCTGCAGTTCCTGCAAAGTATCGACTTTTTCATCCAGCAGATCGCTGTTGTCAGTCAGCCACTTATTGGCTATTTCAATATATTTCTTACTCTTTTGTGTTCCTTCAAACTGGTCCACTTTGCGGTCTAACTGTTCTTCATATTCCCGGTAAAGTTCCGTATCCATGGCCTCCAGATCAATGCCTTCCTCTTCAGCGAATTCGTGCACCAACTCTACTGTTAGTTGCATAATTTCACTGAGTTTATGCCAAAACTTTTCATTTTCGACATCCAGTGTTTCATTGTCTTCCATTTCTGAGCTGCTAAGGGCGTAATTGGCGCACCGGGAGGTGAAACTACAACGTTCACACCAGCGGTCACAATAATTATAAATCCCGGGGATATTGTTGGGATCATTGGCGATTTTCTTGAGTTCTTCTTTATCCATAATTAGCCAAATATAGGATTGAAATAATCGCATTTGCAACCCTTCTGTAAAAAAATAATTTTTATAATGCCAGAAGAATAGGGATACCTATCAATTTTAAGGCTTAAAAACAAACATTAATAATGCAGCTTAGTAATACAGTTTCTGATACCGCTTCCCATTACTCACTATATTTAAAGCATGCTTTTGATCGGACCGGTGGACTGTAATATCATGGTGCTTGTACAAATTTATTGTTTTCTGGGAGGGATGGTTAAATTTATTTTTTCTGCCAACAGAGACAAAAGCAATATCAGGATTGACCGCCTGTATGAAAAATTCCGATGAGGAAGTTTTACTGCCGTGATGGGGCGCTTTCAAAATTTCACAATCAATAAAATCTCCGAAGAGTGCAACAATTTTTTCATCTTCTTTTTCAATATCTCCGGTGAAGAGAATATCTGTCTTTTTGTAGGTGAGTTTGATGACTGTGGAATAATGGTTGAAATTTGATGGTTCGGTTTCAATATATTTTCGCGAAGGATGCAGGACAAAGAGATCGCAATTGCCAAAACCAAAATAATCACCGGCATAGATATTTTTGACAGTAATTTTCAGGGAATCCGCCAGAAAATGGTATTGCCGGAAAGTTTTGGAGTTGGCGCTGACCTCCGGCTCCCAGATTTCACCGATTGATATATTTTGCAAAAGATACGGCGCGCCGCCAATATGGTCGCTATGGGGATGGGAGAGCGCGAGTACATCAATATGCCGAATATTCTGGCGTACCAAATAAGGAAAAATTACCAACTCGGCATAATTTCTTGTGAAAGTCCTGTTGGCCGCGTCGATCAGCATTTTTTCTCCGGTGGGAAATTTCACCAATGCCGCGTCGCCCTGGCCAACATCAAAAAAGACCACCTCCAGCTGTGGTTCATAAAAAATTGCGGTCCAGATACGCACATTTAAAATCAGTAAAACGCCGGTGAGTAGCGCGACCTTAACTTTGCGTTTTTCAAGATTGAAAAGACCAAAGATTATCAGATAAAAAATCGCAACATGGCGTAGATTGATTTCCGGCACATTGACAGAGCCTAAGGGAATTGACGCGCTGAAATGCGTTAATCGGATCAGCAGCCAGAGCAGCAGTTGATTGACCTCACCGTAAAATAAATTCACAGTAGGAATGAAAAATCCCAGGATCACCTGGGCAAACCCGGCCGCGCCAACCAGTCCGATGATGGGAATGGCAAAAAGATTGGCCAGCAGTCCCACCGGCGAAATCCGGTTGAAATAAAAGGCGGTGATCGGCAGTGTGCCAACCAAAGCCGCCAGAGAGACCAGGAAGAGTTGATATAAATACTTTAATGGTTTAAAGGGAATATTGTAAGGCTGCAAATTTTCCGGTAATAGGGTGGACATTCGATTGTAAAAATAAACAATTGAGAAAACCGCGGCAAAGGACAACTGAAACCCGGCGTCAAACAATTGCATCGGCGAAATAAGTAACTGAATAAATCCGGCGGCGGCCAGGGAATTGTAGACATTGACTTTCTTTTCCCAGCTTTTCCCAATGAGAATCAGAGATGCCATGATCACCGCCCGTACCACCGAGGGTTTGAAATCCACAATGAAAATATAAAAGACCAGTCCAAGTACAGTGAAAATTGTGCGCGGTTTGTCCCGCAATCGCAAAAAACTGAAAATCATAAATAGCGACAATGTCACATAAGCCACATGCAATCCCGAGACCGCCAGGATATGGATCGTGCCGGAATAGACAAAAATTTCTGTGGTTTCACCCGCCAGTTCATCCCGGGCGCCGACGATCAGGGCTTTCAGAATATTGGCAGGTTCTCCGGTCATGGAATTGTCGATATTGGCAATGATCTTCATTTTGAGTTTATCCGCAAGGGCCCGAAGAGACAGGGACTGGTTATGCCGGACAGTGTAATTGGATTTTTTGTCAGCATAGAAGAGCATGAAAATATTGCGTTTATTCAGGTAATCACGATAATCAAATTCACCGGGATTGCGGGCTCCGTCGGGAAAATAAAGGGAACCGAAATATTCGATAGTATCACCGGTAAAAAATGGGGCCGTTGGATTTTTGATCGTTGTGAGAATTTTGCCGGAAAATTTCTGGCTGTTGACTGTTACATTGTCCAGGATAATTCGCTGCTTGTCAGCATAGATTCTGCGGCTATTAATAATACCGGAGATAGGATACTGTTCAGAAGGAAAGGTAAAACGGGACAAATGGTTTGACGCTTTATAATTATAGCGGCCGGCAGCGATCATTCCCAGCATGAAAACCAGGATGAAAATATAAAATCCTGACAATTTTAGATTTTTTATGAACTGGAAAATAATGATCAATATAATTCCGGCAATCAAAAGGTATGAAAGTGAAACCGGGAAAAAACGAAAAGCCACTATTCCAGCTGCCAGGCAGAGGAAATATAAAACCATGGGCGATTCTTTATGGATTTTATCTAACATTCTGAAAATTGCTGTTTTAATTAATTTATTCCATTCAGGGCAAAAAAGGTAGAAAAAAGTGATGTGTAAATTTTTCTTAACTTTTTATAAAAACACTTAATTTTAATTGAAAAAATTATTATCTTCTTCCCTTACAAATGATATTTAAAATAAAATCTTAAATGATTTAAGCGAAAATATCAAATTTATTAAATACCCACAGAAATATAGTTGTTTGTTAATCTAAATTTTAAGAAAAGAGAAATTTGTTATGTGTGCAATATTAGGAATTCTGGACATTCAAACCGATTTAAATGAACTTCGCAAAGAAGCCTTGAATCAGACAAAACTACAACGCCATCGCGGCCCGGATTGGTCAGGAATTTATACCAATGACAATGCGATTCTGGCTCATGAGCGTCTGGCAATAGTTGACCTTGAAAACGGGGGACAGCCATTATTTAATAAAAACAAAACCCATGCTCTGGCTGTCAATGGTGAAATTTATAATCACGAAGAACTGGAAAAAACAATCACCTGTGGATATGAATTTCAGACAAAATCCGATTGCGAATGTATTCTGGCGCTATATCAAGAAAAGGGCGTGGAATTTCTGGATGAACTCAAAGGTATGTTTGCTTTTATCCTCTATGATGAAGAAAAAAATACTTACCTGATCGCCCGTGATCATATGGGAATTATTCCTCTTTACTATGGTCATGATGAATACGGCAATATGTATGTCACTTCGGAAATGAAAGCCATTCATGAAAAATGTCAATCCATGGCGCAGTTTCCTCCCGGACATTATTTGATCAGCGGTGACACAGAACCCCGGCCATTTTGGAAGCGGGACTGGTTTGAGTACGATCATGTAAAAAATAACCTGTCCAGTGTGAAATTATTGCGGGAAGCTTTTGAAAAATCCGTGCATTCCCATCTCATGTCGGATGTGCCTTATGCGGTATTGCTTTCCGGCGGTCTGGATTCATCCATTGTAGCGGCTGTGGCGAAACGCTTCGCTGCCAAACGTGTGGAAGACCATGACGAAACTGAAGCCTGGTGGCCGCGTTTGCACTCCTTTTGTATCGGTGTGAAAGGCGCCCCCGATCTGATCGCCGCTCAAAAGGTTGCCGACGCTATCGGTACGGTTCATCATGAACTGCATTTTACTATCCAGGAAGGACTGGACGCGGTGTCCGATGTGATCTATCATTTGGAAACCTTTGATGTCACCACTGTGCGCGCTTCAACTCCCATGTATCTGATGGCGCGAATGATCAAAGCCATGGGCATCAAAATGGTGCTCTCCGGTGAAGGGTCCGATGAAATGTTTGGCGGGTATCTCTATTTTCACAAAGCGCCCAGTGCAAAGGAATTTCACGAAGAAACCGTGCGGAAACTGAAAGCGCTTTACATGTATGATAATCTCCGCGCCAACAAATCCATGGCGGCCTGGGGCGTGGAAGCCCGTGTCCCTTTTTTGGATAAGGATTTTCTGGACGTGGTCATGCGGCTGAATCCGGAAGATAAAATGTGTGGTAATGGCAAAATGGAAAAGCATATTCTGCGGCAGGCTTTTGAAGATTATCTGCCTGAAGAAATTGTCTGGCGCCAGAAAGAGCAGTTCTCCGACGGTGTTGGATACTCATGGATTGACAGCCTGAAAAATTATGCGGAAAAAGAAGTTAGTGATAAACAGTTGGCCAATGCCCGCCACCGGTTTCCCTTTAAGACGCCGAATACGAAAGAATCCTATCTGTACCGTCAGATATTTGAATCTCATTTTCCGTCTCAGACTGCCATTGATACCGTGCCGTTTGACCCCTCCATCGCCTGTTCAACTTCCAAAGCGCTGGAATGGGACAAGGAGTTTCAGAATTCTGCTGATCCTTCCGGCCGCGCGGTAAAAAATGTGCACCAGGATAGCTATTGATTCTTCTATATTTTCTGGTTCTCAAATTTGATTTGGGAACCAGAAAATAAAATTTGATATGCAACCTGAATATATTTTATTTGATATCTCTTTTTGGCAATAAAATCAATCTCGAGAGCTTTCAGATTTCCAATATTAATTGAATAGCCATCAAGTAGTAATTTTAGGAGAGCCATGACGATTCATATCATCTCATATTCCCGAACCGGCACCAATGACCGGCTGGCCGCACAACTAGCCGGGCAATTATCCATTGAGCAGCACAAAATACAGGAGGCTGCACCAAGCAATTATTTTAAGATTTCCCTGGACATGCTGCTCAACCGGTATCCCAAAATTATTACACCGGCTGTTTCACTGAATACCGATGATCCGCTCATTCTCGTCAGTCCGGTCTGGTTCGGAAAAATCGCTTTTCCTATGCGAACTTTTTTAAAAGAACAAAAAGGAAATATCAACAATTATATTTTTATCTCCCTGAGTGGCGGTGGTGACGGGCCGGCTTCCAATCCCAAACTTGCCGGCGAACTGACAAAACGAACCGGCAAAAAACCCCTTGCTGTGATCAATAAGCATATTGCCGATTTTCTGCCTCAGGACCCCAAACCCACTCCTCAGGATATTGAAAATTATACAATTATCCGGCAGGATTACGAGACTGTCAGCCGTGATATTCTAAACTTATTAAAGCCTGTTTTAGACACCAATCTTGCGAAGGATTAAGGATTGGATTTTTGCAAACTTCATGCTCTTCATTCTGATAATTTTTTCCATCATCAATATTCATTGTGAAATCTTTTAAACTCTTCTAAGTTATTCCCATGAAAGAAAAACAATTATTAAATTATAAAGAATATGTCGAGCATTACCGGTCAATAGTTGATGATTTTGATAAATTTTTAAACTATTCAGAAAAATCCCTGCCAAAAATTATCTGGACAAATCTACTTAAGACAACGCCTGCAATCATTGAAAAATTACTTATTGACAATAAGATTGATTACTCACCCCTGGAATGGTGGCCTGGCGCCTTTAAGGTCACCCCATCTTTCAAACCCGGCAAAACCATCGAATTTCTCTCCGGACAAATCCATGTCCAGGAAGAGGTTTCCATGCTGCCGGTAATGGCATTGGATCCGCAACCCAATGAAACAATACTGGACATGTGTGCCGCGCCGGGCAATAAAACCGCCGGCATTTGCCTGAAACTACAGGATAGCGGATTGGTGGTGGGCAATGACCTGATGAGCGGTCGCGTGGCCCTTTTGCAAAATACATTGTCCCGGCTGGGATTTACCAATGGTATTGTGACACAGCAGGACGGATTGAAAATTGACCATTATAATACCTATGACAAAATCCTGGTGGATGCGCCCTGCTCTGCCGAAGGTAATATTCGCAAAAGCAAATGGAGCCGCCGTAATAGTTCCCGAACCGAAAAGTACCAGCCAGTTCAACAGGCATTGCTGAAGCACGCGCTGAAATTAGTCAAAAAAAACGGTATGGTGGTTTACAGCACCTGCACCTATTCACCAATTGAAAATGAAGAGGTGGTGAATTCAGTATTAGAACCCGATGTTCATATTGAAGCGATCAATTTTCCCGATAGCCTGGTCTATTCACCGGGAATCACAGAATGGAATGAAGCGGAATTTCATACTTCCCTCAGGAAAACCTGCCGGTTTTGGCCCCATCAGAATGATACAGGAGGATTTTATATTGCAAAACTCAGAAAAAATTAACCTCTATTTACGATCGGAAGAACTGAAAAAATATCTTACTGATCATTTTGGCTTCCCTGAAAAGCTAATGCAATCTTATGGATTTTATGAACCCCCCGTAAACAGGATCATTTACATGTCCAATCAGAGAGATATTATATTTTCTGACAAGATCACTCAGATTGGTTTGCCGGCCTACAAAGGCGATTTTCCACGGGGATATATTACCAATGCTTTTATTTACCGGTTCGGCGGCGCGGCCACCCGGAATGTCATCGATGTTGACCGCAAGCATCTGCCAATATTATTGAATCGGGAAGGCGTTCATATCGACAATCTCACTACCAGCGGGTACCGGATCATTACGTCAGGGCCCCATATCCTCGGTCGCGGCTGGGTGCGTGAGGAAAAACTTTACATGGACGCCCCCAAAATCTGGAAACAAAATTTACTTTAAAACCTCTTCCGCGATCCGGTAAATGTCCCCGGCAACACCTGCGTCAGCATTGGCCTTTACTGTAAATCCCGCAAATCCTGAATTTGTAAAAGGCAGCAAATCACTACAATAGGTTCTATTGATCTTCCGGGGAAACCCGGTCAAATGATTGAATTCCAAATATTTCCGGACTAAAATCACTCCTTCTTCCAGCACAATATTGACGGTATCATTCAGATTACGATCGACATTCATGACAATTGTATTGTCCGGGCGGAATTGCTCCTGCTCTTCAATATAGTTGACCAGTTGTGTCAGTGAATTAACATCCGGTTTGATAAGCAGATGCAGATTTTTTATTTTGTTATCCTTTAAAAATCTGTTCAAAATTTTCTCGGATACCAGCGCTCCTTTTTTGTTAAGGCGCCACTGCAATGACAAGTAAAGCACTATGAATGTTGCCATTACCCCAAACAAACAGATATTCACAATCAGGAAAAGAACATCGTTTTGTAAATAGGGTTTTATGTAAAGCCAGAAAATAGAAAAGCCCGTACTGAAGGTGTAAATATATAAAAAGTGATGGTAAAATTTTTCAAACCCCGGCGTCAGTCGCGGCTGGTAAAATTGCCGCGGCAAGAGCACCAATAAATTTTTCCGGTCTTCCTGAACAGGCTGAAAACTGATACATCTGACCAGTGTCATCGCCGCCGGCAAAAACCGGGTGATCAGGGTGCCGCGCCCCAGAAAATGTTTCACAAAGATCCACAGCCCCAATACTGCCAGGGCCGCGCCCATAAAATTATACATAAATGAAATACTCAGCCCGATCATCGACAGCAAGACTGCAATGATAACTTCATAGGGATTTGTTTTTCTGTACCTTATTTCCTGTTGTTGATCATCATATTGTATATGTTTTTCCATACTACTTTTCCCTTCGGTTTATTGGCAAATATAGGAACAATATAAAAATTATAAAAAAAGTCTTTGCCTTTTTTATTAAGAGCATTAAATTTGCCTGCTTTTGAAAATGATGACGACAAAACAACTTGAAAGAGTTAATATAAATTTGATGTGGCTCCTTAGCTCAGTCGGTAGAGCAGGGGACTGAAAATCCCTGTGTCCCTGGTTCGATTCCGGGAGGAGCCACGATCTTAAACCCTCGTAGCCAATAGGTTATGAGGGTTTTTTATTTTATAACCACAAGTACGAAAAGTGGGTAAAACGGCCAAAATGGGACAAATTTGGACAAGGGTGGTACTTTTTTAGGACTTTTTTTTGATGCCTGTTTCTACTCTAAAAACCACATTTAATCAATCCTTAAAAAATTGCAACATGGTACCTTTTTATAGTTGGATGATAAAAATATCAGAAAATCTTATCATAATATACAAGAAAGTCTATGTCGCCATTCTTGGATAAATGAATAGTTTTGTACTTGACTATTATATAAAAAGTGGATAATATATACCATAAATATTAATAAGTATGGTAATTTTTATCCATGAATAGACAATCAGCACAAGAAAAAGCTATTAAAATAATCGAAAACCAAAATGGTATCATTAGTACTTCACAGGCACTAAAAGATGGTATTCATCCCAGGACACTTTATAAACTTAGAGATAGTGGTATTCTTATACAACTATCAAGAGGAATCTATAAATTAGAAAATAGTAAACCACTAACCAATCCTGACTTGGTTATTGTTACACAAAAAGTACCGAATGCTGTTATATGCCTGGTATCTGCTTTGGCTTTTCATAATATAACAACACAGATCCCACATGTAGTATCAATTGCTATTACTCAGAACATAAAAACACCTCAATTGGATTATCCTCCAATTAAAGCATACCGGTTTACTGGTACTTCCTTGATTAAAGGAGTAAAAAACTATGGTATTGACGGAAAAAACGTAAAAATATATAAGCCCGAAAAAACTATAGCAGATTGTTTTAAATTTCGAAACAAAATTGGTATGGATATAGTACTGGAAGCACTTAAACTATATAAAGCACGATATAAATTTGACCATCAAAAATTATTGTATTATGCTCGTATTTGTAGGGTTGAAAATATTATTAAGCCATATCTGGAAGCAAGCTTGTAATGGCAAAAGATATAGCAGCATCTGTAAGACAAAGATTACTTAATTATTCGAGGAAAAATAATAGGCCATTTGCTGAAGTACTACAGTATTTTGCAATGGAACGGTTTTTATATAGATTATCCCAATCCCAGCATAAAGATCGCTTTATTCTAAAAGGAGCCTTGATGTTACAAGTATGGCAAACACCATCATCTCAACCTACAATGGATATTGATATGCTTGGCAAGATCAGTAATAGCGAAGAAAGTATCAGAAGCCAAATTAATGAAATTCTAGTTACAGATGTAGAACCCGACGGTTTGCTATTTGATGCAAATACAATAAAAAGTGAACGCATAACGGAAGATGCAGATTATGAAAGAATTAGAATTCAATTTGATGGCAAATTGGGGGTAGCAGTTATTCATATGCAGTTAGATATCGGATTTAGTGATATTATATATCCTGAACCTAAAATATCTAATTTTCCAACAATTTTGGATAATACACCACCGCGATTATATTGTTGTAGTAGGGAAAGTGCTATTGCTGAAAAGTTTGAAGCAATGGTAAAACTTGGGATATTAAATAGCAGAATGAAAGATTTCTATGATATTTGGTTGCTCTCTAGTCAAGATACAATTAATCCTGAAGCATTAAAACATGCAATAAGATTGACTTTTGATAGAAGAGGTACTGAGATTCCAACTAAAGTAGGGGCTTTTCAAAAGAAATTTATACAAGAAAAACAAACTCAGTGGAATGCTTTTCGAAAACGACTTCGACAGGAAAATATTCCTGAGTCATTTGCTGAGATTGTTAATACAATAGATAATTTTTTAAGTCCATTGATAAGATAAGAATCATTTAAGGAATACTCCGCAAAATTCATTAATAAAAATCCAGAGAAAAAAATACAAATTTTACAGATCATCCAATTTTTCAATGTCATCTGCTAATTGCGACTCTAGTAATGTAGCATAATGTTTCTCTGTCACAGTAACAGAAGAGTGATCCATTAATTTAGAGACTGCAAATATTGAAACACCCTTTTGTACAAGTAAACTGCCAAAGGTTTTGCGTAATGTGTGTATATTTGCATCTTTGGATTGTCTTTCCTTCCAATCCGGCGTTCTTACAGGCTAAACGATGCCTTTAGATGAGGGGAGAACCCTTAAAAAAACAAATACACCTTGGATATTTATTAAGAAATTGTCTATTTTCTTATGCGTAAAAAATGTCTAGCACTCACGTATATAATTTTTCAAATAGCAAATCCAATTTCCCATGTGTCAGTTCGAAGAGCTTTAAAAAAAATGAACTTAACCTGAATTATTCATGAATTTTCAAATTCATCAAGTAAAGCGAATAAAATTA
>CAZCHS010000083.1:0-15525 GCA_964498725.1 uncultured bacterium
AATATATCGGCGCAAAGCGGGCATTATTCATATTTTTATGAATAATGCAGTTATTCCGTAATTTCACCAATGACGCCAGTTTCGTTGGTTTTGACCATTTACGCCAGAATTTTCTATTATTTTTTGAATACTCGACTTTCAGGCCGGCAAAACGGATAGTGGTATTTAAATCAAAACAAGGGGTAGAAACTCCTTATTCCGGTTCCAGAACGCAAAATTTTTGCAGAATAAACAACTTTGAGTTCTGAAAAAAGACAATCCCGAAGGGATGACAGTATTGTATTGCTTAAATCCTATGATCAAGACAACTCCGAAGGAGTGAAATAAATTGGTATCTAAAAAAAAGAGGCCACGCTGAGTTACAGGCGACCTCTTGGGAGGGAGAGAGAGATTTTTAATAATTCAGAAAATTTTTGATCTCATCAGCAACAATTCTTCCACTGTAAATGGCATTGACCACCAATGACGGGCCATTGACCACATCACCGGCTGAAAAAATTGCCTGTTTTTGCTCTGCTGTCAAATCCTTGTCGGCAGAAGCGTTACTCATATTTAAAAAATTATTAAGAATCTCGCACTTTTCATTGCTGGTAAAACCAATGGCCAGCAGCACCAGGTCTGCGTCAATGGTCTTCTGTTGCAACTCCGTAAATTGGTGATTTTCTAAGTTCCAGTCAAGAGCTGATGTGATTATTTTTGTAATTTTATTGTTTGTGCCCCGGAATTCTTTGGTCAGAAAACTCCAGATGCGGTGACAGCCTTCTTCATGGGAGCTAGAGGTACGCAGAATGT
Source organism: uncultured bacterium (assembly GCA_964498725.1). Lineage (GTDB taxonomy): Bacteria > Fidelibacterota > UBA2242 > UBA2242 > JAFGTP01 > JAFGTP01. The sequence goes on from CAZCHS010000083.1 coordinate 793, forward strand.
TGCGGTATTCCGGCCAGGGATTTTGGTCTGTTCGTCCTTTAGGCGGTTCCGGCAGCAGTTCAATCTGGGTGACGGATTTCGCGCCCTGCCGAATGGCGGTGCCTACACAATCCGCTCCGGTATCTCCTCCGCCAATGACCACGACTTTCTTGTCTTGGGCAGAAATATGTTCGTCTTCGGGGATGGTGTCACCGGCATTGATTTTATTCTGTTGTGTCAGGTAATCCAGCGCCTGGTGAATGCCCTTCAGGTCACGGCCGGGCACATCCAAGTCGCGGGGGGTTCTGGCGCCGGCAGCGATCAGTACCGCGTCGTAGCTTTTCATCAAATAATTGAAGGAAATGTCCACACCGATCTCCACTTCGGTTTCAAACCTGGCTCCTTCGGCTTCTATTTGAGCGACACGACGGTCGATTTTTCGCTTGTCTAATTTGTAATCGGGAATACCATAGCGCAACAGACCGCCGATGCGATTATCCTTTTCAAAAACCACGACTTTATTCCCTTCACGGACCAATTGCTGGGAAGCGGCCAGGCCGGCGGGACCCGAACCTATGATAGCGATTTTTTTACCGGTTTTTTGCTGGTTAATAATGGGTTGAATGTAGCCTTTTGTCCAGCCCTGTTCCACCAGTTGATTTTCGATTTGGCGAAAGGAAACTGCGTCACCGTCAATAGAAAGTGTACAGGCTTCCTCACAGGGAGCCGGGCAGACTTTACCGGTAAACTCAGGAAAATTATTGGTGGAATGGAGAATATCCAGGGCTTCCTTCCAAAGGCCGCGAAAAACCTTGTCATTAATGTCCGGAATCCGGTTTGCCAGCGGGCAGCCGAAATCATGGCAAAAGGGAACGCCGCAATTCATACAGCGTGTTGCCTGAATATTAATTTCCTGCTGACTGAGTGGTTTTTCAAAATCCAGAAAATTTTTGATTCGCTCTTCCGGGCTCAGCTTTTCCGGGTTTTTGCGTTCATAAGTTAAAAATCCGGTGCGTTTATCTAATTTATCCATCATACACCTCCTCAGTTACAGACAGAGTTTCCTTGTCACTGTCCTCTTTCAGACTGATGCGCTCCAATGCTTTTTTATAGTCGATGGGCATGACTTTTACAAATAATGGAAAATGCACTTCCCAGTCCTCCAGGATCATTTTGGCTTTATTGCTGCCGGTTTCCGCGTAATGCTCTTCGATCAGGGATTTCAATTCCGCGCGGTCATTTTCATGCCAAACAGTTTCCAGGTCCACCATATCGAGATTACAGCGATTGTCAAACAATTCTGAATCATCATAAACATAAGCGACACCCCCGCTCATGCCAGCCGCAAAGTTTTTTCCGGTTTCTCCCAGCGCCACCACTTTTCCGCCGGTCATGTATTCACAGCAATGGTCACCGACGCCTTCAACAACAGCAGTGGCGCCACTGTTACGCACGCAAAAGCGTTCTCCGGCGCGGCCGCGAATGAATATTTTCCCACCGGTGGCACCAAATAGTACGACATTACCGCAGATGACATTTTTCTCGGCTTTAAATTTGGAATCCGGTGACGGTACCACAACAATTTTCCCCCCTGACATTCCTTTACCGAGGTAATCATTAACGTCCCCCTGAATCTTGAAATTGATGCCGGGAACCAGGAACGCACCGAAGCTCTGTCCCGCAGAACCGGTGAAATTAATGGTCAACTGGTCTTTTTTCAGGCCCTGTCCGCCTAATTCTTTGGTGAGTTTGCCACTGATTTCCGCGCCAATGGTGCGGTTGGTGTTTTTGATTTTCAGGTCAAGATTTACGAATTTACCGGTTGTGATGATCTCATCGGCAGCTTTCAGCAGCGCCAGATCCAGTTCCGAATATTGAATTCTGGTCAGTTCCGCAGCGCTTTTGAGGTCATTGTTTTTTTGTAAATGATCGCTGTTTAAAATTCCACTAAGGTCGATTTTGTGGGCTTTCCACAATTTTACGGCATGATTGAAATCCAGCAGATCAACCCGGCCCACCATTTCATCAATGCTTTTAAAGCCTAATTGCGCCATCAATTCACGTAATTCCTGGGCGATAAAACGCAGAAAATTGACAATGTATTCCGGTTTTCCGGTGAAGCGTTTTCGTAATTCACTATCTTGCGTGGCCACGCCTACCGGACAGGTATTTTTGTGGCATTTGCGCATCATCACACAGCCGACACAGATCAGGATGGAGGTACCGAACCCGAATTCTTCCGCACCGAGTAGTGTCGCGATAGCCAGGTCTTTTCCGGTTTTCAATTGTCCATCCACCTGTAATCGGACATTTTTTCGTAATCCGTTGAGAATTAAGGATTGCTGGGTTTCCGCCAATCCTAATTCCCAGGGAAGGCCGGCATGTTTGATGGCGGTTAATGGTGAAGCTCCGGTGCCGCCTTTTTGTCCTGAGATCAGGATCATGTCGGCTTTGGCTTTCGCAACACCGGAAGCGATGGTGCCGACCCCTGCTTCGGAAACTAATTTTACCGAAACACGGGAATTATCGCTCACTTTTTTCAGATCATAGATCAGTTGCGCCAGATCTTCGATAGAGTAAATATCGTGATGTGGCGGCGGTGAGATCAGGGTCACACCGGGAGTTGTGTGACGGATTTTCGCAATTTCACGGCTGACTTTGTGGCCCGGCAGCTGGCCGCCTTCGCCGGGTTTCGCGCCCTGGGCCATTTTGATCTGGATTTCATCGGCATTGACCAAATATTCGGTAGTCACACCAAAACGGCCGGAAGCGATCTGACGAATGCGGGAGCGTTTGGTGTCCCCATTTTTATAAATTTTGTTTCTAACGGGGTCTTCACCGCCTTCGCCGGAGTTGGACTTGCCGCCCAGCCGGTTCATGGCAATGGCAATGGTTTCGTGGGCTTCCTTACTGATGGATCCCATGGACATAGCCGCCGAGACAAATCGTTTGACGATATTATCAACCGGTTCCACCTCATCGATGTCGATGGGATTGAACGTTTTGAATTTCAACAATCCCCGCAGCAAACCGCCCTCTTCATATTTTTGGTTCATTTCCGTGGTGAATTCTTTAAAGGTTTCATAGTCACCATTGCGAACGGCTTTTTGAAATTTGTGAATCGCCGAAGCATCCCAGAAATGTTTTTCGCCGTCTTTTCGGACGCGATACTGGCCGCCGGAGGCCAGCACTTTTGTAGAAATATTCCCGAGAAAAGCTTTATCAAACCGTGTTTTCACCTCACGGGTAATTTCTTTCAGTCCCAATCCACCGATGCGGGAAACAGTGCCGGTAAAATATTTATTAATCACAGATTTGTTGAGTCCCACCGCTTCAAAAATCTGGTTGCCCCAGAAACTATGGAGTGTGGAAATGCCCATTCGGCTGAAAGTTTTCAACAACCCTTTTTTCACGGCTGTGATATAACGGTCCATGGCAACTTCCGATGATTTAACCGGATGAAGCATATTTTTGTGATAGAGGTCGTCAATGGAATAATAAGCCAGGTACGGGCAAATGGCGTCTGTGCCATAAGCCAGCAACAGCGCGTACTGCATCACTTCGCGAATTTCACCGGACTCAACAATGATCGCGGCGGATGTTCGCAGTCCTTTTTCTAGTAAATTGTGGTGCAGGCCGGCGGCCGCCAGTAATGAAGGAATCGGCGCCTGGTCTTTGTTAATGGTTTTATCGGTCAGGATCAGCATGGAGACATCTTCGGCGATATATTGTTCCGCCAATTGATAAATATTTTCCATGGCTGCTGCCAGGTTTTTTCCGCTATCATCGGGGGTGAATAAAATCTCGATTTCGCGACTTATTAGATCGGGGTTGTTGCTGTCCCGTAGTTTTTTGATATCCGTAATACTGAGAACCGGATGATGCAATTTCAAACTGCTGTAATATTGTGAAGTTTCTTCCAGCAAATTGTTTTCCTTTTCCAGAAAACTTTCCAGGGACATCACCAATTCTTCTCGCAACGGGTCGATGGGTGGATTCGTCACCTGGGCGAACATCTGCTTAAAATAGTTAAACAAGAGGTTGTCTTTTTGGGATAAGACAGTCAGCGCTGTATCATTGCCCATCGAGCCGATGGCTTCCTGGCCTTTTCGCGCCATGGGACGCAGAATTTTGTGGCAGACTTCGTCGGTATAGCCAAAAGCGATTTGTTTTTCCAGTAATTCCTCAGTGCCGATACTGTGGGTTTCGTCAGGGGCAAAGAGTCCGCGTAATTCCATACGCCGGTTTTTTACCCAGCGGCGATAGGGTTTTTGCCGGGAAATTTTGGATTTAATTTCCTTATCCGGAACCACCCGTTTTTCCTGGAAATCCACCAGTAGCATTTTACCGGGCTGAAGCCTCCCTTTCTGCTTGATCCTGGATTCATCAATGTTCAAGACGCCGGTTTCCGAACTCAGTATGATTTTGTCGTCATTTGTGATCAGAAATCGTGACGGGCGTAATCCGTTTCGATCCAGGGTGGCGCCTAAATAGCGTTCATCACAAAAAACCAGTGACGCCGGCCCGTCCCAGGGCTCCATAATCGAGGAATGAAATTCATAAAACGCCCGCTTGTCCTCACTCATTTGAATCTGTTGCGATACTGCTTCCGGCACCATCATCATCATGGCGTGAGGCAGGGAACGGCCGCCATTGACCAGCAATTCCAATACATTATCAAAAATCGCGGAATCGCTGCCCGATTCATCGATCACCGGTTTGATGGCTTCGATTTTTTCACCAAAAAGTGGCGATTGCATAATCGCTTCCCGGGCTTTCATACGGTTGATATTGCCGCGGACAGTGTTGATTTCTCCATTATGAGCGATATAGCGAAAAGGCTGTGCCAGGTTCCACGACGGCAGTGTGTTGGTACTGAAGCGCTGGTGAACAATGCAAAAGGAGACTTTAAATTCTTTATTTCCCAGATCGGTGTAATAGTCCGATAATTGTTCTGATGTCAGTAATCCTTTATAAATGATAGAATAATGAGATAGGCTGGGAATATAAAATTGCGAGCAGTCATCGGAAATGGTGTTTTTCACAATTTTTTCGATGCGACGCCGAATAATATAAAGTTTCCGCTGAAAATTTCGTCCCTCAAGGCCATTGGAACCGATGAATATTTGTTTGATTTCCGGTTCGGTATTTCTGGCCAGTTGTCCCAAAGAAGAATTATCGGTCTCCACAGCTTTCCAGCCCAGAAGTTGACCCTTCTCTTCTTCGATAACTTTGTTGAATTCGGAAATAATTTTTTTGCTGAGTCGCTCAACAGGAGGCAAAAACACCAAACCTGTGCCGTAATTACCATATTCCGGCAATTTCAGGTCAGCATATTTTTTACGGTAAAAGGAATCGGGAATTTGAAATAGGAGTCCCGCGCCGTCACCGGTCTTGGCGTCGCCTCCCACTGCGCCACGGTGTTCCAGATTATGCAGGATTGTGATTCCGTTTTTGACAATTGAATGTTCTCTCTTGCCGTTGATATTGGCGATAAAGCCAATTCCGCAGGCATCATGCTCAAATTTGGGGTCATAAAGCCCCTGGCAGACCGCCTGTCCGGCTGCATTTTGTTTAAACGTGTTCATTGTATTTTCCTGTGTGTGTTTTGTGCTTTATGCCAATGAAATCGATTTTGTTTTCATTTTTGTGATTCCATGGCAAAAAAATATTTTGTAATGAGATAAAAATCCCGGAGAGCCCCGATGCTATCGGAACTTCCGGGTCCTCACATCATTTTATTTTATAAATTAAACAGCATTTCACTGTACTTGGGTAGCGGCCAGAGGTCATCAGGCATCATTTCTTCCAGTGTGTCGATTCTTTCTCTTGCGCTGGTCATAATATCCAACAACTGATCAGGGAAGAATTTCGCTTTTGATGAAATATTTTCAATTGCACCTGCTTCTTTGAGTTTACTTTCCATTTCAGTTATGGATTCCTTAATATATTTCATGTGATCCAGGATGATTACCAATTCCTTTTCATAATGGTTATAGGAATCCGGTTCAACCACATCGGAAAGGGATCTCAAATCCTTGATCAGTTTAATCAATTCACCCTGATATTTCTGGATTGCCGGTAAAATTTTAGTATTGGTAATATTAATAAATGTAGTGACCTCAATTTCCAGGGCACTGATGTATTTTTCCACCATGGCAGTGTGGAATAATGCCAGTTCACATTCGGTATAAATACCTTTGCGTAAAAACATTTTTTTGTTTTTTTGTGAAATAATGGCGTCCAGCGCATAGCCGGTATTGGGCAGAACCGTTAGTCCACGATTAACCGCTTCGGTTTTCCATTCATCAGAGTAATTATTCCCTTCGAAACGAACCACTTCTGTCACTTTGATATATTTTTGTAAAACTTCCTGGGTTGCTTCAGTCAGACTCTTGCCGCTGTCAATTGCTGAAGAAATTTCTCCGTGAATTTTGTCCAGTGAATCGGCGACAGTCGCATTCAAAACAACATTTGGAAAGGAAACCGATTGTTCCGAGCCCACCGCGCGAAATTCAAACTTTGAGCCGGTAAAAGCAAAAGGGGAGGTTCGGTTTCTGTCGGTGTTGTGTTTAATGATCGGCGGTAATTTATCAATACCGAGACTGAGGAATTTGTTGCCGTCGGATTCAAAATTTTTACTTTTTTTAATGGCATCCAGCACTTTATTCAGGGTTTCGCCAAGAAAGACCGACATAATAGCCGGTGGTGCTTCGTGTCCGCCCAGACGGTGATCATTGCCGGCGCTGGCAGCGGTCGCTCTTAATAAACCGCCATGTTCGTAAACGGCATTCAGAACCGCGACAAGAAAGACAACAAACTGCATGTTTTCATGGGGTGTTTCACCGGGGTCCAGGAGATTGTTGCCATCGGAATCCATCAATGACCAATTGTTGTGCTTTCCGCTACCGTTAATTCCGGCAAAGGGCTTTTCATGCAACAGATAGGCCATTCCATGACGGGCCGCAACTTTTCGCATGACGTCCATGGTGATCTGATTCCGGTCAGCCCCCACATTGGTTTCATCGAAAATTGGCGCTACTTCAAACTGGTTGGGCGCCACTTCATTATGACGGGTTTTGGACGGAATGCCGAGTTTATCCAGTTCCGCTTCCGCGTCATCCATATAAGCCAGCACCCGTTCTTTGATTGATCCGAAATAATGATCATCCAACTGTTGCGCTTTGGTGGGCATTGCACCGGTCAAGGTTCTGCCGGTGATCTGCAGGTCCAGCCGCGCGTCATAATAAGATTTATCGATAAGAAAATATTCCTGTTCCGCCCCGATTGTTGAGACAACACTGCTGGCAGTTGTATTTCCGAAAAGCTTCAAAATTTTGAGCGCTGATTCATTAATAGCATCCATTGATCTTAATAATGGTGTTTTCTTATCCAGAGCTTCGCCATTATAGCTGATAAAAACAGAGGGAATGCATAATACGCCGCCTTTTTTGCTGGTCATAATAAAAGCCGGTGAGGTGGGATCCCAGGCAGTATACCCACGGGCCTCGAATGTGGTACGGCTACCACCGCTGGGGAAAGAAGAGGCGTCAGGCTCTCCCTGGATCAACTGGCTGGCGCGAAAGCGTTCGATGACATACCCATCGTTTTCAATTTCCAAAAAGGCGTCATGCTTTTCAGCTGTTAATCCGGTCAAAGGCTGGAACCAGTGACAAAAATGAGTAACCCCTTTTTCAATGGCCCACTCTTTCATGGCGTGGGCAACGGTAGTGGCCAGTTCATTATCCATTTTTTCGCCTTCAGCAATGACCGCATGCATTTTTTTATAAGTATCGCGGGGTAATCTCTCACGCATAACAGCATCGTTAAAACAATTTTCGCCAAAGCGCCCCAGTCGAGTATTTTTACAAACTACGGGTTCAATTCCGGCGGCATTTTTTCGTTCTAATACTTCTGACATATTTTCCTCTTCAATTATATTGTTTTCAAAGTTACAAAGTTAATAACTTTTGATACTTTACAAAGGACGTACCATTGAAAATAAACACTTGTATTTTAATTGTTTATTGATGTAGATTTTAATGTTTCAGAACGGTGAGATTTTTTTAGGAGTAATTTTATAACATTTTTGTAGCAAAATATTTACTAAAATACAAAAATGTTGTATAGATTTTTTTCTGCTGTCCAGACTTTCAATCCACAAAAAATTAAATGCGAAAATTAGTACAAAAATGTAGTATATAATATTTCGATCTCCAAAAATGTAGTATTTAAGTAGTTTCATCTATTTCTATTCAGTCGGTATAAAAATATTCTTTCTTTTTTGTAGAACTTTTCCTATTATCTACAAAAATTGAATGCTCTGAAATATTTAATACAATATTGTAGGTGAAATATGGAAGCCAATACAAAACAAGTCAATATTTTTGAAAAACTGGATATCCTGATTGAGATCAACGAGACGATTTCCAGAAACTTGAATCTCAAGGAATCCCTCAATGCTACGCTAAAAATATTGCAGCAATTGTATAAAATCAATTCCGGCGCCATTTTTCTGGTGGACGATGAAAGCGATACGATCCGGCCGGTTGCCCACGTGGGATTTAAACAGGATTTTTTGCGGGGAAAATTCCGCGTGGGAGAAGGATTGACCGGACGAATTGTGGAATCCGGCAATCCCATAACAGTGCCTATGGTCAGCCAGGAACCGCTGTTTATGAATATGTACAACTCCTGGAATCCCAAAACCGATTCGGAACTGAGTTATATCGGCGTTCCGATCTCCCTGGATTATAAGACTCTCGGGGCCCTGGTGATTACCTTCCCTTTCGAACAGGGCAAGGATTATGACGTTACAGTAAAATTTCTCTCCCTGGTGGCATCGGCCCTGCTTCAGCCGATTCGTGTACAAAAAATTATTGAACAGGAGCGTAAAACCCTGATTGACGAGAATGTGACTCTGAAGCATAAACTTCAGGATGAATTCAGTATCAGCAATATTATCGGCAATTCCCATGAAATGCGGGAGATTATTGAACAGACCGGACGAATCGCCCATTCCGATACCACGGTGATCATTCGTGGTGAATCGGGAACCGGAAAAGAATTAGTAGCGGAAGCGATCCATTATAATTCCAATCGTAAAGACCAGCCTTTTATTCGTGTGAACTGTGCGGCGATTCCCGAAAACCTGATTGAATCGGAATTTTTTGGATATGAAAAGGGTGCTTTTACCGGGGCTGATAAAACTAAAAAAGGCCGCTTTGAACTGGCGGACAAAGGGACAATTTTTCTGGATGAAGTTGGTGATCTGTCCAAAATGACCCAAACCAAATTGCTGCGGGTGTTGCAGGAACAGGAATTTCAGCGGGTTGGCGGCACCAAAACAATTAAGGTCGATGTACGGGTGATTGCCGCAACCAATGCCGATCTGGAAAACATGATCGAAGAGAATACTTTCCGTGAAGACCTTTATTATCGGTTAAATGTCTTTTCACTGGTATTGCCGCCCTTGCGTGAAAGAAAAACCGATATTTTACTATTGGCGGACTATTTTATGCTGAAATATGGCCGCAAGCATAAGAAATCCGTCAAGCGAATCTCTACACCGGCAATTGACCTGCTGATGTCCTATCACTGGCCCGGCAATGTACGGGAACTTGAAAATTGTATTGAGCGCGCTGTGGTCATGAGTGATGATCAGGTGATCCATTCTTACTCGCTGCCGGCCACATTACAATCGGCGGAAAGCAGCAATACCTATCAGCGGTTGTCACTCAAGGAGTCGGTCTCCAATTATGAGAAAGAAATCATTCAGGATGCTTTGAAGCAAACACAGGGTAATATTGCCAAGGCCGCGCGTATTCTGAGTTCTACCGAAAGAATACTGGGCTATAAAATTAAAAAGTTTCATATTCGGACAAGCCGGTTTAAAAATTAAGGTTCTGCAAAGATGTTTGATGGATTTGTAATAATTGCTATCTTTAAGAAATTATAAGGGGAGTATTTTATGACCAGATCAAAAATTTTTGGTTTATTTCTACTAATAGTGATCATTTCTCACCATCTTTTTCCCTGTACAACGGGATTAGCGGATAATAATTTCACATCAAACAAGCGGGCTTTATTGTGGAAAAACAGGGATTCCTCCCATGACAAAAATGAGGTTTATTATTTTGATCATGGAAAAGTGAAATTTATTGGCATAATTAACAACAATGATACGACACAAGTCTGGTCCGGCGTGAACAATTACGGCTTTGCAATCATGAATTCTGAATCCAGGGACCTGATCAGCAAAAATCCTGATAGTACAAAATATGATGATGAAGGCTATTTGATGAAAGAGGCCCTTGAAACCTGTAAAACCCTGCAGGATTTTGAAATGTTTCTGGAATCCACCAACCGGGAAGGCCGAAAAGTAACCAGTAATTTTGGTGTTATTGACGGGGGCGGAAACGCAGCCTATTTTGAAACCGGTAATCATTATTATCATCGCTATGATGCAAAATCCGACTATTTGATCCGGGCTAATTTTTCTATGCAGGGCCGGGGGCCGAAGAAATACGGACTTTTCAGATATTTACGGGCAGGAGAGTGGTTTAAAAAATTGTTGCAGCAGGGTAGACTGAACGCAAAGGGACTGATTAGCGAAGTATTGGATGATGCCTTGATGCCACCGACGATCACTGCTGAAAATTTTAAAGAATACGACAGAATCTATATTTATGATTCCATCTGCCGGTATTCCACTGTATCCGCATCTGTGGTGGAGGGAATCAAAACCGGTGAAACACCGGAAATGACTACTTTTTGGTGCAATCCTGGGCATACAGCTGCTTCCGTTGCCATTCCGTTATGGGTTTACAGTGAATCAGTTCCGGCCTGCCTGGATGGTGAAACGGAATCGGAATTGAACCGGATATTTCGTGACCTGGAAGATTTTATAAAAAAGGGAGAGGAAAAATTTATCAATCCGGCCAATTACTCTTTGGTCCGCGTAGAGTTTGATAAACTGCAACAGGACATAATTGAGCAAACCAATGAGAAGTTAGCCCAATGGCGAAACAATTTACCCGCCAGAAGTGTTGTCGCAGACTTTCAAAATAAGATCGCATCAGAAGTGCTGGAGAAGGCAAAAAACCTGCTAAGCCGGCTGTCACAAAAATAACAGGGACAGCGAGATAAGCAGGATAAATAAAAGAAGCCACTCCGTGAAAATTGAGTGGCTTCATGTTTTTTGATAAGGAAAAATTCTTTAGATATCTCTCGCCAGCGTTCGAATTTTACTTGAAAACCCAAATACATCGGCGACATATTTCCGGCTGTAATTATAGCGTAGAAGGGCGCGACGTTTGGCATAGTAACTGTCTGACCATCCTTTTTCATTCAGATAATTGGCGATGGAGAATATGGCGTCATGATAATTAAACAGATCAACCCGATTGTCGCCATCACCGTCTACAGCATAATTATTGAAACTGGAGGGCATAAACTGGCAATACCCGAAAGCCCCGGCAAAGGAACCGCGCAATTCCATAATATTGTAGTTTTGATTGATATACATCTCGACCAAATGGGCCAGTTCAAATTTGGCCATCAGCGCTTTTTTCCTGGCATAACGCTCATAATAACTGATGAGATTTTGAATTTTCATAGAAGTTTTATCGGCATACTGTTCCTGAATTTCACGCCGCAATTCTTGCAAAGCAAATTCCTGATCAGCCAGGGCCAGCGAGCTCAAAACATTAAAAATTCTATGACTGCCTGTGTAATGGCCAAATTTTGTTTCCACATAAATTATAGCGGCAATCGCCTCCTTGTCGACACCATAGCGGCTTTCTGCCGCTTCCAGGTCTTTCCGGTAGGTCTGCAGAAATTCCCGGGTTTGGAGCTTGATAATGTCAAAATCCTGAGTAATATTGTCAAAGCTGTTTTCTTTATCCGGGACTTTGGTTAAGACAAGGTTCGGGTGATATTGAACCCGTTCATCCAAAAACAGAAATCGCGTTATTTGTCTTGAATAGCCGGCCTCTTCTAAGAATTTTACAAGAGGCTCATATTTTTCATCGTATTTAGCATCTGAAAAACCAGTAACGCTACTGGAACTGCCAACCATTCCAGGGCTCACCAGCAAGCATAAAAGTGCTAAATAAGAGATTAACTTTCTTATCGATATCATAAATATGTCTTTCTTAAATTAATTGTTAATTTTTCAAATAGTTAGATTATCTTATCTTTATGTCCATTCTAACAGTAATCTTACAGACATTATTTCGAAAAAGCAAAGAAAAAATGCATTTTCAATAGTATTTAAATTAAATAAATTTAATATGTTGCTAATTTTCTCTCGTCGTATCAAAAAAAACCAAAAATTATTTTTCAAAAATCATGGTTTAATAGATAAAATCAATTGAAAAGGGTTACAAAACAAGCGGCAGTATTATGTTATATAAATAAACATCAGGTCATGTAATCATCTTAAGGGCTGATTTTTACAAAGACAGAAAAAAATCATTTATTTTTTTACTCTCTCATTTGAAGGCAAAATTATTAGATATAATTGTTACTTTTATTGTAAAAATAATAAACGAAATCTGTGATCCAAATCACAAATTTCAGACGAGAAAAAGTGGGTATTTTTCTGAAATATTTTAAAACCACCACGAAGTTACCAATATTATTTACTAAACTCCTTGTTTATTGATTAAAAGATATTGCATTTGTTTTTGGACTGTTACTGTTTTAAATTTTTACTCAAAAGAGAATGTTAAAAGGAATACATATGAATCAGGATACAGTGATATTTAGTGCTAAATGGGTGTTGCCGATTTCCAAGCATCCCATTGAAGATGGCGCAATTGCTATAAAAAACGACACAATTATCGGCGTCGATGACCAAAAAACGATCATTAATAAATTTAAAGGTAAACTGGTTGATCTTGGCAACAGCATTATTTTTCCGGGTTTTGTCAATGTCCATACTCATTTGGAACATGGGGACCTGGAAAATAAACCCAATTCTTATCTTGAATTTTTAGAAAAGGCCAAGACACAGTTTGACGGGCAGAATGAAGATGAGAAGCTGGTTAATATCAATCGCAATGTCGAAAAATGTTTAAATGGCGGCGTTGTCGCGCTGGCTGATTTTTCAAAAAATGGCACTTCCGCAAATATTTTGGCAAAAAAGCCAATTTTTGCCAGGGTTTTTCATGAAATGAATTCTTTAATTGCTTACCAGGCCAGGGATATTTTTAATAAACATCGCCAGATTATCAATGATTTTCCACCCAGTAAAAATGTTACCCAGCATTTCGCTTTAAATTCTATGTGGCGAAATAGTCCTGAATTGCTGGGAGAGATCAGTGTCAAAGAGCAGCATATTGGTGTGCATATGGCAGTAACACCGGAGGAAAACGAATACCTGATGACCGGTGGCGGCCGGTTAAAACAGTTCCTGCTCAGCCAGGGGGAATATGACTATAGTTTTCAACCTCCCGGTGAATCACCCTTTATGTATTTCATGAATAATCATTTTTATGCTAAACATAACATTTTGGTACACATGTTACATGTTAATGAGTATGAACTCAAGAAGATCAATGATTTTCAGACAAAAATTAATATTTGTATCTGTCCCAGAAGTATTGATGAATTAAACCTGAAACAACCGGACGTCCAGATGTTTTTGAAAAACAATATCAATGTCTGTTTAGGAACCGAATCACCCTCGCTGGTGCAGGATATGAACATGCGGCGGGAACTGATTAAATGTATTGATGATTTTCATGTGCGCCCTGAAATAGCAATGAAATTTGCCAGCCTCAACGGAGCATACGCCATTGGTTATCATCGCGAAGTCGGCAGCCTGGACTATGGTAAAACAGCACGCTGCCTCTACATTTCGCTGGACAATGAAAATGCAGCCGATCCTTATGAGGCCCTGCTTTCATCAAGTGGAGAGGTTAACTGGATTACAGAAAAAATCAATACATGAAATTTTGCTCCGGAGACAATATTTTTGCATCCCTAAAACAAAAACCATCTGTCTCATAATAATATACTCCAAATGAGCTGAACCAGTCCCGTTATTATTGTCTGTCTTTGACCAAATACATATGAAAAACTAATTTGGAAAATTCATAGAATGGTATTCAGGTTAATCCCAATAGTTTCTACAGGAAACGTATCGGCGCGAAGCGGGCATTGTTCATACTTTTATGAATAATGGTTAAATAAAAGCCCATCCTTTTTCAGGAACAAAACCACCTAAAAAAAGTAAAAAATATGCTAAAAAAAATTGCGATAAACAGCAAAGTTATTTAAATAGATATTACAGTGGTTTAAAATACATGAAACGAAATTTTTTAAAAAAATATATAAAAAACAAATACAATCAGCCTGGAACTTCCCCAAAAAAGTTGCAGGCTATTTTTATTGTCAAAAACTAACTATAGGAGGTCAATATGATCGAGAAAAGCATGGTTGCAGAACTTACAAATTACAAAGAAGGTACTAATCCGGTAACGAGCGCTTACATCGCAGTTGACAATAATGCTGAAAACAGAGATAAGCATATTATCGAATTGAAAAAAATGATACAATATAAAAGGGGGATATCATACTTTAAAGAACTGGAAGAAGACAATCAAACATCTGTGTTAAAGGATTTTGATAAAATACTGGACTGGGTAAAAAATAATTTTGACACAAAGGAATATAATTCCGCCATTATTTTCAGTTCGGAAAGGACCGGTTATTGGAAAACAATTGTCCTGAAGCAAAAACTGGATA
>CAZCHS010000084.1:0-15011 GCA_964498725.1 uncultured bacterium
ACCTTAACCTCAGCCTCAACTTGCAGATTCAACCATTGCGAAGGTCTAAGACCATTCGCAAGGTCTCAATAATTAAGTTTCTTCCAACTTACGCTTCTTTTCCGCCTGTTTTCTTTCCAGGGGGTCCAGATGCATTTTACGCAGTCGAATATTTTTGGGTGTAACTTCCACCAGCTCATCGTTGGAAATAAATTCAATTGCCTGATCTAAAGAAAGCGGCCTGGCCGGACGCAGAACAACGGTGGCATCAGCGGAAGCGGCCCGCATATTGGTCAGTTTTTTCTCACGAACAATATTGACATCCAGATCGCCGGGTTTATTCCGTTCACCGATGATCATGCCATTGTAGACACTGACTCCCGGTTCGACAAATAATTCACCGCGGTCGGCCATTGCCAGGCAAGAATAAGTGGTGACTTTACCAGCGCGGTCAGCCACAATTGCACCGGATTTGCGATGGGGAATTGGCCCGAACCAATCCTGGTATTCTTCAAAGAGCGTATTCATGATTCCGGTCCCACGGGTTTCCGTTAGAAACTGGCTTCTGAATCCGATCAATCCCCGTGTGGGAATCAAAAATTGCATATCCACCCGGCCCGAACCATGATTGACCATATGTGTCATGCGTCCTTTGCGATTGGATAATTTTTCTGTCACCGTACCGACATATTCTTCCGGGACATCCACAAATACCCGTTCTACCGGTTCTTGTCTTTTACCGTTTTTCTCGATAGTAATTACTTGTGGCTTGGAGACCATGAGGGAATAGCCTTCCCGCCGCATGGTTTCAATCAGAATCGCCATCTGTAATTCACCACGGCCGGAAATTTTGAAACAATCCTTGCGTTCCGGTATTTCTTCCAGGGTAAGGGCTACATTATTAATGATCTCATGGTCCAGTCTTTCCCGTAAATGGCGACTGGTGAGATATTCACCTTCATCAGCGAAAGGAGAATTATTAATGTAAAAGATCATGGATACAGTGGGCTTGTCGATTTTGATGCGGGGCAGCGGTTCCGGGTCTTCATTGGAGGATAGGGAATCACCGATTTTCAGATTCTTGATCCCGGCAATACCAATAATGTCACCGGCTTCCACCTCTTCCACTTTGATTTTTTTGAGGCCGCTAAAAGTATAGAGCACAGATAATTGTGTATTGGAAACCATTTCATCTTTGTAACAGATGGTGTAATTGGTGTTGAGTTTAAGTTTTCCATTTTTTAACCGTCCAATGCCGATCAAACCGACATAGGTGTCATAATCAAGGTTGGCGATCAGGAGTTGTTCTTTGGCATTATCGTCAGCAACAGGGCCCGGAATTGAATCGATGATGGTTTCAAATAATGGAAGAAGGGTCACTGAACCGTCATCCAGATTGCGATGTGCAACACCGACAGTGGCCTGGGTATAAAGAATTGGAAATTCGATTTGTTCGTCATTGGCATCCAAATCAATAAACAGATCATAAACTTCATTGATCACCTCGTCGATACGGGCATCTTTGCGATCGATTTTATTGATCACCAGTATAATCGGCAGTTCTTTCGCCAGCGCTTTTTTTAGCACAAACCGGGTTTGGGGCAATGGACCTTCAGCCGCATCCACAAGCAGCAAGGCGCCGTCAACCATATTCAGGCTACGCTCCACTTCGCCGCCAAAATCAGCATGTCCGGGTGTGTCAACAATATTGATTTTAGTATCTTTGTAATGGATGGCGGTATTTTTAGCATTGATCGTGATACCCCGTTCCCGTTCCAGGTCCATATTGTCCATGACCCGGTTTTCCATTTGCTTGTTCTCATGAAAGGTACCGCTTTGTTTCAACATGCCATCAACCAATGTTGTTTTTCCGTGGTCAACATGGGCGATGATTGCTATATTTCGTAAATTTTCTTTTCTCATTTTTTTCGTCCTAAATAATAAAAGCCCGGAGTATCAACCCAGGCCTTTGTCGATTACTATGGTAAATTAATAAATGTTAATCATCTATCCATGATGACAGGGTGTCAATGATCTTTCGGGCCTGTTTCGCGCTGGAAATATTGAATTTGCTCTGCGGCCGGTAG
The DNA here is from genome assembly GCA_964498725.1 of uncultured bacterium. Taxonomy (GTDB): domain Bacteria; phylum Fidelibacterota; class UBA2242; order UBA2242; family JAFGTP01; genus JAFGTP01. Next base: position 2,067 of record CAZCHS010000084.1, read on the forward strand.
GTTCCGCCCATTTTTCGGTAGCGCCTGATTGTAAATTTTTCAGGGCCGTACTCTTCTTTACTGCGGTTCCAGTCCTGATATTTAAATAATATGGTTGTCCAGGCACCTTTTGATAAGATTTCCTTATCCAGTTCTTTGACGACCTTTATGCCATTTTCTTCATAATCAATTGTAATTTCATCAATGTTTTCAGCCATTATTTTATCCTTCTGTTTTGACCGCAAATTTAATACAAAAAATGAATTATTCAAATATATGTGTAATTGATGGCAAAAATACCACAAGTCATATTAATTATTAATCTGTATTATTCATAAAATCATGAATAATGCAGTTAAATTTGTAATAGCAGGTCTTTGAGCCCGGAATCCCGGACTGTTTTTCGTGCTACACATTCTTTTAATATAGAATCATAACTCCAGATTTCACAATATTTTTCCGCCCGCGTGACACCGGTGTAAAGTAATTCCCGCGTTAATAAGGGAATATCCTTGTCCGGCAAAATTAACAGCACCTTTTGAAAACCGGAACCCTGGGATTTGTGGACAGTCATGGCAAATACAGATTCGTGGGCCGGTAATTGAGCAGGTGAAAATTGGCGGAAATTATCCTTGGTGTCCGGAAAAAATACCCGCTTCCCTTTGGGTGTATTCTTGACAATTCCCACATCACCATTGAATAAATTCAGACGGTTGTCATTACTGGTGACCATGATTGGCAGGCTGTCGGGATATAGTTCGGATGTATTCATGTAATGCTCAATGATTATGCGGTTGATATGATTTATTCCGTACAGTCCGTGCCGCTTGGCGCACAAAATTCTGAAATTGTTGATAAATTCAAATTGCTTACTGATATCATCAAGGGATAAATAATCCCTGATTCCAAGGGCGCCATCAGGTGTGTCAATCCTTAATGTTTGTAAATAATTGAGAACATTCTGCCTGATATAATTTTTACGCGGCAAACTTCTGAGTAATATTTGCGGATCATTACTTTTACCGACTTTCAGCACTTTTTCACTGTCGCCGGCTTTGATCGCTTCCTTGGTCAGCCCGATTCCCTGTTGATTATCGAAGCGATGACTTTTGTTCAATTCGATAATAATATTGGCTTTATCATCACAACTGCCGGAAGCTATTTTTTGATCGGACCGGACTGCACAAAAATCAACAAAATCATTGGAAAACCGGTTGATCGGCAAGGCGTCACATATATCACCAAACACCGATCCTTCTTCCACCGAGGCCAATTGGTCTTTATCACCCAGGAGAATGATCCGGGTGTTTTTTTCCAGGGCATAAAATAATTTGCACATCAGGCGCTGGGAAACCATGGAGGCTTCATCAAGCACCAGCAAATCAATATTTAATTTATGCTCTTTATTATAGCGGAAATGCGGTGTCTGGTAAATCACTTTCAGCAGTCTGTGAATTGTACTGGTTTCGGTAGTTAGTATTTTTCCCTTTGTCGATTCGCTGATATGCAGATTTTTGATTTCCCGGTGCAGTGATTCTTTGAGGCGGGCCGCGGCTTTTCCGGTAGGAGCGCAAATGCCGACACGAAGGCCGGGATTTATTTGGTAATGGGCCGCCAGTATCGTCGCTACCACAGTTGTTTTTCCGGTTCCCGGCGAGCCGGTGATGACTGTAAATTTATTGTAAAGCGATGCCAATACGGCCAGTTGCTGATGATCAATTCCATCCTCATTTTGAAAATAGGTGGAGAGATGGGAAATATTTCCCTGTTCAGGCGCGGGCAGGGGGTCGGTGTTTACTGCCATCTTTGCTATTAGAAAACCTGCCAGGTCCTGCTCATATTTATAATAGCGCTGGAGGTAAACGCGATGGTGCTTATCCACCACAATGGGTTTGGTTTCGCCGGAAAATGTAATGACCTTGGGCGCTTGCCGAAGCGCTTTAAGCCAGGTCTCCATATCAGGCAGCTGAATAAACAGCGCTTGTTCAGTGTAGCCGTATTCATTATCAAAGGGAAAGGACCGGCCGGCAATTTCCTCTAGACGCATACAAATGTGATTATTCCTAAGTGCGTGAGAAAGCAGTGCTGCAGTGAGCGCCAGTGTCACATTCTCTGCTTCATTGATACGCAGCAGGAATTTTGCAAATTCCAGGTCGATATCATCAAAGGCCGCAGGATGTTTTAATGAATTGAGATCTTTAATTTTATTTAGCTTGATTATATCCATTTATCATTCTGGTTTTATGTTAATAGTTTGTTCAAGTCACAGACCAGTTTTTCGTCCGGCATCTCATAAAAAACGCCACTACCCGGACTGTTGGGGCGCACCCCCCGCAAAAAAACATAAAATACACCACCAAAGTGATGGCTATAGGAATAATCCGGAAGGCGTTTTTGCAAATATTTATGTAATGCGACACAATAGATCAAATATTGCAAATGATAGTTGTGGTCTTTCATCTCCATCCTGATATTGTCCGCTGAAAAATCCTGAATCGATGTCCCCAGTGCATTGGATTTCCAGTCCAGAATATAAAACTTACCCTTGCTTTCAAAGACCAGGTCAATAAAACCATTAAGAAATCCGGAGTGAACCGGGTGGTTGAATTGAATATTGTAACCGGCCAAAAGATCATTAATGGCCTGCTGATCAATTGTATCTTTAAGGGAAAATAAAAATTCCAGTTCTGTAATCCTTTTTTCAGGCGGTATTGAGGACAACAGGATTTCCGGTTCTGTTGATAATTTTGATGAGAGGACATTTGTTACCATTGCGGTTGTAATGTCAATATATTTTTGCCGCAGTTCGGGAGTATCCTTTTCAGTAAATATGCCATGAACAGATAACTTTTCGGAAACTACTTTTTCAATTTCAGCAAATCCGTCATGGAATTCAATTTCCTCAAAAATTTCATGCCAGCAGCTGCCTACTTTAGCGCCGGCGGGGAAGGTGAAAATATTTAATTCAGTTTCTTCGGGCAATTCCGGCTGGGATTCCTGCTGGTCCACGTCTTTTATTTCCCCGTCAATTTGTCCCAGGTTGCCCCTTAACAAGGAGGAAAAGCTGCTGATCTGCCACTGATAGTCCAATTGGCCCTTAAAGCGATGGTCTGCCGGTGGTTGGGATTGGCCAAAATCTCCGGAACTGTATTTTACCCGCACCGGCCCTGTAATATCAGGCTCAAGGAAGTTAATTCTTCTTGCACCGGAAAAGTCCTTGAGTTCCGGAATTTTGGTTTTAAGCATCGATAAAATCGCACTATCATCCTGATTGTTAAATTGTGTGAGAAAATATTTAAGCGCTGCCAGGTTCTTATTGTTCACAGCGATGATCGACGCTTTGTATTTGGCCCGGGTCAGAGCCACATAAACCAGGCGGATTTGTTCTTCCAGGCTTTCAGCCTCAGCCTGCTGAATATGTTTTTTTTCCAGGTCAATGACCCTATCATTTTGGTCGTCATGATATTCAATAAATTCCTTATTATCATGTTTATATTTCTGAGACCAGAAAAATGGAGCAAAGACGATTGGAAACTCTAATCCTTTACTCTTATGGACCGTCATGATCTTAAGCGCATTATCATCGGTTTCCAGCCGTAATTCGATATCCCCTTCCTCCTCACGACTGTCCGGGTCCAACTGCATCTGAAACCAATTGACGATACCGGAGATACCCAGAGAAGAATCCAACTCTTTTTGCTGGATCAGCTCCTGAAGATGCAGCAGGTTGGTGATCTTCCGGTCGCCTTCGGGTTGCGAAAGAATATAGGGTTTGATCTTTCGTTCTGACATAATAAAATTAAAACATTCAATAAAGGAACCCTTTTGCCATTTGCTGTGACAATTCCGAAAGAAGAATATCCATTCATTCATGGCATCGGCATCTTCATGCACCATTTTATACAGGTCTTCTGCCGTTACATCGAAAAGAAAGCTTGTCAGCACTCCTGCAATGGCTTTCATATTATTGGGCTCGTCAACGGCTTTAAGCAGCAGATGCAGCGCTTCGGCTTCATGGCTGTCATAAACACTTCCCGTGGCCTGTATGACGGCGGGAATTCCGGCTTCCCGCAGATAAGGTAATAATAGATCAGCTTGCAGATGCTGGTTTACCAAAATTGCAATGTCCGAGGGTAAAATTCGTCTCGAATGGCCCTTTTCCAGTAATTTATAGCTTTCATCCGACAGTAGTTTGTGGATTTCCAGCATTGTGATATTGACGGCAAAACGGTTACTGTCAGGAATATTGGAAATGTGACCGTTATAAAATATATCCAGCGTTTTTTCCGCCGCTGTTGCTGCGGTCAGTAATTTATCACCTTGCTGGTCCTGTGCGCTGACCGGATGAAATTCGATAAAATCATTGAAAAAAGCTTTGCCCGACGGCAGGCTGCCGTAAAATTCATTTATTGCTGCAACCATTTCCGGCGTTGACCGGTAATTGGTCAGCAGGGTGTACAAATTGCCATTATTTCGCCGCACTTCTTCTTTGGCGCGTTTGTAAGCATAGATATCGCCGCCCCGGAAACTGTAGATGGCCTGCTTCGGGTCACCGATCAAAAAGGTGGGCTTGTTTTGCTTGATAAATAGTTTGTGAAAAATGGAATATTGCAGGGCATCAGTGTCCTGGAATTCATCAATAAGGATAGCTTTGAAGGATTCACCGATTTTTTCTCTCAGCCGTGGACTCCGGTGTAAATAATTTTCCAGCACCCGGATCAGATCATCAAAGGTGCGGAATCCGTATTGTCGTTTTTCCTTTTCAAATTCCTGCTGAAAGTAGCGATACAATTGTTGATAAATAGCATATTTATAACGGTGAAGAATGGCAACCAATTCATCTATGACGTCAAAGAAGGGATCGCCCGGATTATGTTGATTTCTTAGAAGAGAATTATTAATGGCTTTGTTGGTGAATTTAGGCAGCAGCGACAAGGTGTTCTGTTCAACTTTGTCATTGAAAAAACCTTCTACCGCATCCAGTGCTCTGTTTAATTCGTCGGGATTGTATTTGCCTTTCGCCTGGGAGACTACATTTTTGGAAAGTTTGTTAATGATGCGCTCACGGTCGTAACAATCTTTTAGTTTTTTGACAACCGGCGGCAGTTGCTGGTGAAGATCAAAGGAGTCATATTCCTTTGTAAATTTAAAACTTGTTTTTCCGGCCATTTCTCGAATAAAAGAGAGGCATTTCGGATAATCGATTTTATGGTAACTGTTTAGCAGATTTTCAAAGGGCGAGTTTTGGTAAAAATATTTCCGGAAAAAATTCTGCACGATCTTTTCAATTGTTGATTCATAATTTTTTTGCAATTCCTGGTTAAAAAAGGATGCTGTGGCAAAGCTGTTCTCGTCAAGGGCCTTTTTGCAGAAAGCATGAATTGTAAAAATTGAGGATTTGTCAAAATCCCGCAGGGCTTTTACGATACGCTGATATTTTCGGGCGTTGGATTCTGTTCCATGACCGGCTAATTGTTTTACTCGTTCCATATCATGGATTGCCCGCTCTTCATAATAATTCGTCAGGTCGGTTAAAATGGACCGGATGCGTGCTTTCAGTTCCCGGGTGGCGGCATCGGTAAAAGTGACTACCAGAATACTTTCCACGGGAAAGCCTTTTTCCAGGATCATACGCACAAAAAGATTCTGAATATTGTATGTTTTTCCGGTGCCGGCGCTGGCTTCTATCAGAGAGACTTTATTTTCAATTGGGCAGGTGACAGAGTTCAGGATTTTCATCGCTTTATCTCCTCAGCCTGACATATTTCCGGTTCCGCAAAATCCCTGGCAAACGGGGCAAGCAGCAGCCGTGAAATATCAGCGAATTTTTGGCTTTCCAGGTCTTCCTGAGTGAAGAATATTTTAAAGTACGGGTCTTGATATTCCGGATTTGCGATAAATTTATTAGACCAGGTGGATTTGGCTTTATCAATTTTACTTTTATTCGGCTTTATTATATGGGTGACAAAATCCAAAGAAGTTGCCGGGAAAAAGGGGAGAGGTTGTTGTAAACTCTGCTTATATAGTTGGAGGATTTTGATCAAATGTTCTTCCGCTTTTTCCGGGTCCAGCGGGGGAAGCAAACGGATTTTGTCATCTTTGGTAATGACTATTGTTTGCGTGTTTGTTCTCTGAATCGTACCTATAAGATGAAAAAGCCAGCTCTTCAACCCGTCCTTGCCCTTAAAACCGGCATAGCGGGTGTAGAGAAATTTATCATTATAAAGCGGGGGCAGGGTGCCAAACAAGCGTATGCCATTGATTTCCTTATCAAAATGAATTGACCGGCTATTGCGTAGTCCTGTTAGCAATGATTCCTCCAGGGGGGGTATTTCCGTATCTAAAAATTTCGCCATCTCTTCATAATATCCGGTAAAGACCTCTCTACCCTTGAGGCCTACCGGTAATCTGTCTTCGGCTTTCAAGACTGAATAAATAAAATCAGCACTGTTGTCTTTAATTAACTGTTGCTGGATGAAAGCTTGTATCAGATATTTTTGCAAATTGTCCAGGTCAAAGTCTTCGGCATCTTTTATTTCGTTATCTCCGGAAACAATTCTAGCGCCGAGACTGTTTTCCAGAAAAAATTTGGAGGAATTACCAAGGTGGCGAATCAGATCATCAATGGATAGTTCCCGCAAAAAGGTTTCTGCCGGTATCGGGCCGGAATAAAAAGGAGCCACTGATATTTTTTGCTGTGACAGATAATCATCAGTTGAATAGGAAATGAAATTATCCGAAGTAAAATAAAGGGGATGATGGGCCTGGAGTTTATGCTCAAAATAGATTTTTTCCATGACAGCATCAGAGAAAAGTTTTTTGAGATAATCCCGCAGTTCACAAACCGGGGAAGCGGGTTCCGCAACTTCATTGGTTTGTTTATGCTGCCCGATATAACTGATCAGAAGATATTCCTTCGCCGATAAGACCGCTTCCAAAAACAGATACTGGTCTTCTTCCCGTTTGATACGGTCCCCACAGCGCCGTTCATCGCCAATGATATTGAAGGAATTAAAATGCTCGTTGCGGGGAAATTCATTGTCATTCATTCCCAGTAGGCAAACAACTTTATTTGGAATATTGCGCAGGGGCTGCAGCGTGGATATGGTGACACCGCCCCGGAAATAGCGACCGGTTTGAAATTCATCACTGAGATTTTCCTGAAAATATTCGAGAAGAATGTCAACGGCAACCGGGACTTTGGTTTCAGCAAGCTTCGTTTCTTCTGACAATTTATTGATTTTTTGACGGAGAAGTTTCAGGTCTTGCTGAAAATCCTCATTATCATAGAAAAAATCTTCTGTCAGGGCATAGAGTTTATCCTGCCATTCACTAATTTTACAGGTATTTTTAAATGTTTCATGCACAGCTGTTAGTTTGCTGATAAACAGGGACAATTTTCCCAGCACAAAAACATTGTGGCCTTCAAACTGGTCGTAGGGCAAATAGGAATAATGTAATTTCGGATAATCATCATCTTTTAGACAAAATCCCAGAAACATGCGGTTTAATCCTTTTTCCCAGGAATTCTCATCAAAATTGATCAGGTCAAAATCCTTTTCCCGTTGTGTTCCATTGAGGCCCCAGCGAATATTGGTATCCGCAATCCATTTGCGAATACGTTCGATATCTTCTTCTGTTAATTGTAATTTTTTATAAATCGCTTCTTTGGACAGCAAATCAATAATAAAACTGGCTTCAAACCGGGTTCGGTGCAAATTGAGCAATTGTAAAAATATTTCATCAATTCCTGTGGAGAAAGTAATGGAATTATCAGTAATTGTATAAGGAATTTTTATATCCGGATGGTTAGATGAAATATCCTCACGGTCAAAAACCGATTTGATATAGGGTGAATAATCGGCAATATTGGGCATCATCACCACAATGTCCGCGGGGTTTATGGTGGTGGTGTTGATCAGGTGTAAAAGATTATTGCGCAGCACTTCCACTTCACGCATTTTGGAATGACAATTATGCAGTTGGATAGTGGGAATGGTTTCGTTTTGAATAATCTGAGGTGGATTCGTTTTTTTCAGAAGGCTTTTTTTTAGTAATGCCAACAATGTATGGGAATTTTCACTGATAAAAAATGGATAAAATTCAGCCTGTGTTTGTTTCAATAATTGAAAAAAATCAAGACCGGCTTTACCCAGTGTGTCCAGCAGCGGATTGATATGCTCGGAAATTGAATAGTTTGTATTGTACAGATCACCGGCCGGTCTGGTAAGATATGGAACTAAATCCACAGGAAAAGGAAGGAATATATTAACATCGATAAAATCAGACAAATGATTGAAGAATTCAATAAAAACCGGAGGCAATGAAAAAACACCGATGATATTGATGCGATTTGCCGGTCTGATAGCTGACGCTTTTTCTTTACTGAAAAAATGCTTGAATCCTTCCGCCCGGTTAATTTTGCCCTGAGATAATTTTTCCCAGAGATGCTGTTGCCATTGATAGGCCTTGATATTTTTTAGCCCTGCCAGAATTTCCCGGGGCCGGTAAATCTGATATTGATCAAAACAGTGCGCCAGTTTTGCGGCTAACTGGAATTGTTTTAATCCGGAATTATCCTGCTCCAGATAATTGCGTAAATCCGGAAATTTGCTTTTTATCACACCGATCAACTCCCAAAGTTTCCAGGTCATGACATAGGGATGGAAATAATCCTTGTCCGGTGGTGTATCCAGACTTTCTTCCAATACCTGGTTAATAAACCCATTGATAAAGGGGAAGTCAATATTGCAGGCAATACCCATTTCACGAGCGATAAATTGTTTCAGCCAGATTGCCATTCCCTGGTTTTGGACGACTATTATTTCCTTCTGAAAAGGATCAGTGGGTGGTGATTCCTGAATAACAGGGATACATTTTTCAAGGATTAATTTTTCCAGGTCATTACCGTAATATATATTCAATGACATTCACGCCTCTATCGTTTATCGGTAATCAAATATAAATTATTTGCCGGAAAGAATAAACTCTTTTATTGCATCCAATAGGGCATATAAGGATAATAATATAAACTGACGCTGGCGAGATTCCTTTTTTCACTCAAAGTAAAATAACCGGTGCCGTAAAGGTCCCATGAAAGGGCCTCTCCCTGGGGTTCAGGAATATAGTCATGAGATTTCGCAGTGTAAACATTGGGAACTCCATTATCAACCAGCATGGTGTACACATTACCATAATCTTTGATCAGCAATAATCCGGAAGGTTCATGAAAATCACCGGCCACAATATTGTAGTAAGGCAATTCCTTTATTTTCTCCAGAATTAACTTGCCGTTAACAAGATTATTCAGATTTTCCCGGTAGACATGAACGTTTTTTTCTCTTTTTGAAATGATCATAATGTTGTTATCCGGCAAAGTGACAAGGGTTTCGGCATCACGGCGCGCGCTGCCTAATTGTACAGGAATCCGCGTAATATTTGTCAGTGAAATAGATTGATCATCTTTAGTCGTGTCCACCGCGACTTCGGGAATCAGATAAATACAAATGTCATCACGCACTGCATTATTATCGCCGATATCGGCTAACAGTATATAAGGTTTTCCGTTAATGTCCATTATGGATATATCTTCACAGTCCACCAGATCAACATTTTCCAGCCATACTTCCAAAAGCGTATTACCCCGGTAATCAATGGCAAAAATACGATCTTCACTACCACTGTCATTATGGGTCCAAATAACACCAGGATTTTTTTTGCTCACAATCATTCCGGAAGCTTCGTCGATCTGCTTGCTTTGTATTTGTCCCAAATCGTAGCGATTGCGATTCATAATATGCTGATCATACTGGCATTTATCAGTGGCGTGAATGAATTGATAAGTCTTGTGATTATGATACAGCTTCAGGGTATCACGTTGGGTGTTTATGCTGAATTTTATGTTTTGATCAACAGATTGGTGAGTGAATTGAATAGAACCGCTTTTAATCGTGTAAGGTTGTTGATAACAGTCGACAATACCAATTCCATACCGGTCATGCATACTATATATTTTATTATCTCTGAAGGAGAGGAAATAGTGATGTTCAGCGGCGAACGGAACACCTTCAGTAATTACCAGTTGCCAGTCACCGCTGAGTATGGTACCCGCCTGTTCCTTATCCGAATCGTTGCAGGAACTGGTAATTAGAATTAAAATAGTAAGGGCAAAGACAATAGTGTTTGATAATGATTTCAATGGTTGACTTCCTGATTTTTGCTTTGAATATAACCAGACAGGATTTAAAAGAAAAGAATTGTTTAGTAAACTTCCAGGATAATAATTTTTAATATTTAGCCTGAAAAAACCAATCGGTCAATCGCCATAACAAGCATTACACAAGCAAGGATGCTTATGTTACATGATATAATTTTTTTTAAAAAAAAGAGCATAGACCACTTTTGTTTTTGAGGTTGTTTTGACTTTTGAAAATTGACTTTTGACGGACTATGCTCAATTTTTAGTAAACGAAAATAAGAGAAGTAAATTTTAACCTGCTGAATTATTTATGAATATATCAGGACCATAAATCTTTTCCCTTGATATTGCTCGCAATGTAAAAAATCTATAATTGGTGCTATTACTTTGTAAAGGTCATCCGCATGGTTTTGGTAAAATCACCAGCCTGCATTCTCAGGAAATAAACACCGGAACTGACTTTCTGGCCAAAATCATCCGTAGCATTCCAGACCACATTGTGGTAACCGGCAGTTTTAAATTCATTGGCTAAAGTGGCCACTTTTTGTCCCAACATATTATATACAATTAAGGAAATTTTGCTGTCACGGGGTACCTGGTACTTGATATTCGTGGTAGGGTTAAAGGGATTCGGATAGTTTTGGTTCAGGCCAAATTCAGTGGGTAAATTGTTGAAATCGTCAACTGCGGTAGTAGTTATTGATTTTCCAATACCGGTTAAATTTAATGTTACTTCCATATTCTCTTCGTCATTGCTTTCCAGGTAAAGTTCTGCGGTATGAACACCATCATTCATTGGGACAAAATTAACAACAATTTCCACTTCTTCACCCGATTCGATAGTGTAGGCAGAATCAGCAACTAATTCAAAACTTCCGTCGTTATTTCTTAACTCTATCGTATAAATGGCTAAAGGCAGGTCACCGGAATTGGAAAGGGTGATAACCTGTTCAACAGAAGTATTGACATCAGTGGTATCAAAAGTTACTTCCTGAACCATATTGGCAAACAGAAAGTTTGTCGTCACTAAAAGCAGTGTGATTAATGTCTTTGTTAAAAAATTTCTTGTCTTCATGGCAACCTCAAGTTTTCGTTTAATCGTTTTTTCAAAAGTCACTTACCTATATGCCAAGATTGGGTCCATGAAGATTTTTGCTATTTAAGATATTGTTAATTAGATATTTAGGTGAATAATTTTTGTCTCCTGATACTTGTTTTATAATTGTTCACATTGGGGTGTCTGTCAGGGGTGTATAGAATTAATACAGATTTTATTTCATAAGAAGTGATAAAATTGAATAATGATCAGAAAGAATAATGAGTATTATAAAATATGCTAAGCGGACTTTTGAAAGTTGCGTCAAAATTCAACACTGTATAAAAAAATTACAGATATTGAATTGACAAAATTTTTCAGAAAAATATTTTTAATTTTGACAACCCTTAGAAGTATTTTTGTGTCTGTTTAATGTTTTGAAAAAAATGAGAATTTTGTAAGCAATTTTAAGTGATTTTTGTGATATAGATTACAGCAGAAATCATTCAAATTTTTCATATTTAATCATCGTACTATACTAATCCCCCTCACCAAAGGCAATTTTAGAAATAAAATTGCCTTTCTTCTTTTCAGCCGGTAAATTTCGTCAAAAAGGAAGAATTATGGGAACAGAAATAGAACGTAAATTCCTTGTAAAAAGTAATGATTACCGAAAACTTGCCAAACCAGTGAAAATTCAGCAAGGATATCTTTGTACAGATCCTGAAAAAACAGTTCGTGTAAGGGTTTACGGAAAAAAAGCCTTTCTCACCATAAAGGGGAAAGTTGTGAACTTATCCCGTCCGGAATTTGAATATAAGATTCCAGTAGATGATGCCTTGAGCATTTTAAAACTTTGCAAAAATACAATATGGAAGAAGCGGTATAAAATCAATTATGGGGATCATCTTTGGGAAGTTGATGAATTTTTAAGAGAAAACAAGGGCCTGATCCTAGCGGAAATCGAGTTGTCATCGGCTGATGAGTCTTTTATCAAACCTTCCTGGATAGGGGAGGAGGTATCGCAGGATTATAGGTATTTTAATTCCTATTTGGCAACTCATCCCTTTACAACATGGTAGAATTTTAACCTTTACTACATTATTCATAAAAATATGAACAATTCAGGTTAAATAAACGGTTTGAAAAACATTTTCATCTTTCCTATATTTATCACCTTTGTGTAATGCTAAATAAAGAAAGATGAATGATGGAAAATATATATGAAATAATTGGCTATGTTGCTTCTGTGTTGGTGGCAATCTCCCTCAGCATGTCCAGTATTATCAAACTACGTTGGTTTAACCTCTTTGGATCGGCTTTTTTTTCAATATACGGATTTTTGATCCAGGCTTATCCGGTTGGCATTTTAAACGGTTACATTGCGATTATGAATATTATTTATTTGCGAAAGATCTATCAAACCCAAGATGATTTTCGCATTTTGAGTTATGATGAGAAAACCCAGTATTTGACATATTTTTTTGATTTTTACCGGAGAGAAATAACAAAATATAATCCTGCCTTTGATTTTCAGATAGCCGCCAGGGATAAAATATATATTATTCTGAGAAACATGGTACCGGCTGGCATTGTCATCGGAAATCGAAGGGGTGGTATTTTTAATCTCAAATTGGATTTTGTCATTCCGCAATTTCGTGATTTTAAAATTGGCGAATATATTTATCGTCATGAGGATAGTTTCCTGCAAAAAGACAATATTAATAAAGTC
>CAZCHS010000085.1:0-14968 GCA_964498725.1 uncultured bacterium
AAAAAAAGTCCCGGCTTCCACCGGGACTTTCTGACTTATAACGCATAGAACAACATTTACATATTTTTAATGAACTCAACACCGCGTTTAATCGCTTTTTTGTTGATGTCCACCAGTTTTTTCTTTTTGATCACATCACCGATGGCGTCCAGAATAACTTCCTGGGACATCAGGTTCAGTTTTTCGATCATAGCGCCGACGATCACCATATTGGCGACCTTGGTTGTACCCAGTTCGTCGGCCATTTTGGTGGCGGGAATCGGAATAATATTGACCTCTTTCCGTTCCGGTTCTTTGTTGATGAGTGAAGAATCGTAGAAGATATATCCACCTTCAGCTACTTCATTTTCAAATTTATCCAGGGATGGCAGGTTCATTGCCACCAGTACGCTGGGTTTGTCAACAACCGGTGAACCGATTTTTTTATTGGAAAGGTGAACACTACAATTAGCTGTTCCGCCACGCATTTCCGGTCCGTAGGAAGGAATCCAGCTGACTTCAAAGTCATGACGCATTCCCATTTCCGATAAAACAATGCCCAAACTCAATACACCCTGTCCACCAAAGCCGGCGATTTTGATTTCTTCATGAAAATCTTTCCCTGAGTAATTGGCGACAATATCTTTATTGATATTAGATTCTTCAATATCCAAAATGGATTGGATCTCTGATAAGGGCAATTTTTTGGGCGGTTTGGCTTTGCCTTCAAAAGTGTCGGAGATGTCTTTTTTCACACCAAGAGGAAATTGTTGAGCCAGAACATCTCTGACCCATTTCTGAGTGTCTACCGGTGTCATTTTCAGGTTAGACGGACAAGCGGCCAGCACTTCAATAAAAGCGAAACCATTTTTTTCTTTCTGAATTTCAATGGCTTTGCGAACCGCTTTGCGGGCTTTGCGTATTGATTTAATATCACCCAGCATGACACGGTCAACATATACCGGCATGTCAAGGGTAGCAATGATTTCACTCATTTTGATGGGAAAGCCTTCATTTTCCAGGGTTCTGCCTGTCGGAGTGGTCATGGTTTTTTGGCCGATCAAGGAAGTAGGCGCCATTTGACCGCCAGTCATTCCGTAGATCGCGTTATTGACGAAGAATACGGTAATGCCTTCACCCCGGTTAGCGGCATTCAGAATTTCCGCGCCACCTATGGCAGCCAGATCACCGTCTCCCTGGTAGGAGATCACGATGCTGTCGGGATTAGCGCGTTTCAGGGCTGTGGCTACTGCCGGTGCGCGACCGTGGGCCGCCTGGACATTACCCACATCCATAAAATAGTAGGCAAATACACTACAACCCACCGGACTGACAAACATGGTTTCTTTCTGGACGCCAAAGTCTTCCAGGGCTTCAGCAACCAACTTGTGTAAAATGCCATGTCCGCAACCGGGACAATAGGTTGTGGTCAGGAAATCATTTCCTGCTTTGCGATCGAATTTATCATAAAAGGCTTCCGGTTTTCTTAATATATTTTTACTCATGATTACCTCATTATCTTTACAACTTTTTCACGAATTTCTTTGGCAGTGGGAACAAAGCCGCCCATTCTGTTATGGAAATGGATGGGTTTTTTGCCTTCCACCGCGAGTCTGACATCATCAACCATCTGGCCATTACTCATCTCCACTACCATAAAGGAATCAACTTTTTCTGTTAATTCCTGAATCTTTTTGGTGGGGAATGGAAACAGAGTGATGGGTCTCAGCATACCGGCTTTGATGCCGTCAGTACGCAATTCATTGATTGCCGATTGGACAACCCTGGATGAGATACCATACCCGATCAGGACGATTTCGGCATCGTCGGTGCGATACTCTTCATATCTGACTTCCTGTTCTTCGATAATGGCATATTTTTTCTGAAGCTTTTCATTATGCGCTTCCAGGTCAGCAAAATCCAGTTCAATGGAAGTAATCACATTTTTATAGGTTTCCGGTGTGCCTTTGACAGCCCATTTCTTATCCGGAATTTCTTTAACCGGCGCGGGAATTTCCACCGGCTCCATCATCTGTCCGATAAATCCATCGGCGGCAATGATCACCGGTGTTCTGTATTTATCTGCCAGTTCAAAGGCCAGCATACTGAAATCACACATTTCCTGGGCGGAATTGGGTGCTAATACAATGTTTTTATAATTGCCATGGCCGCCGCCTTTGACTAATTGATTGTAGTCACCTTGTTCAGGGCCGATATTTCCCAGTCCGGGACCGCCACGCATAATTGATACAATCACACAGGGGAGTTCGGCACCCGCGCAGTAAGAAATACCTTCGGCTTTAAGACTGATTCCCGGGCCTGATGAAGCGGTCATGACCCGCTGTCCTGCTGAAGCAGCGCCGTAAACCATATTAATCGCGGCCACTTCACTTTCCGCCTGTACAAAGGTGGCGCCGGCTCTTGGAAAATATTTTGCTGCCGCGTGTGCGATTTCACTTGCCGGAGTGATTGGGTATCCGTAATAAGCGGTGCATCCGGCCAGCATAGCGCCTTTTATCACTGATTCGTTTCCTTTTAAAAATTGTTTTGCCATGTGACCTCCTTATTCCGTTTCTTCTGTGATTGGTTCTTGACAATTGGTGCAAAATTTTACACCGGGATGGGATTCCCGGTAAAAGACTTTGTGTTCGGCACCGCAATGATTGCAATTGGCCACTTCCTGAATGGTATTCCAGTCTTTATATATTGAAATAGCGCCGGGTTCGGGGCAGGAATAGAAGCAGGTACCACAACCGGTACAGCCTTCCCCTTTATAAACAGTGGGATGATATCCATGGCTGTTAAATTTTTCCGAGGGATATAAAACATCAAAAGGGCAGGCCTCGATACACAGGCCGCAACCTTTGCACTCTTCCCATCGTATGATAACATGGGGTGTTCGTTTAGTTTTGCTCATAATAATCTCCGTTTTATTATTTAAATCTCATTAAAGGCTTTTTTAAATTTTGGAATTGATTTTTTTATTGTTTCCATGGGCACACAAAAAGATATGCGAAAATAGCCCGGTTTGCCAAAGCCTGATCCCGGTGTTGTTAATACCAGGTTATCTTTCAAAATATTGATGAATTTGATGTCATCTTCTATGGGACATTTTGGAAACATGTAAAAAGCGCCTTCAGGCTTAGGAATTTCATAACCAATATTAGTTAGTTCCTTATACAGATAATCCCGGCGTTCTTTATATTGGGCAATATCTACCTTTGATTCCAGCACATGAGCCATTGTACGCTGCATCAGGGCCGGCGCATTGACAAACCCCAGGGTTCGGGTACAGAATGACGCCGCCTGATATATTTCATCACTATCTTTCGATTTTGGGCTAATGGCAAGATAACCTATTCTTTCACCTGCCAGGGAAAGGTCCTTTGAAAAAGAGGTGGCAACAATAGTATTGTCATAAAATTTGAAAGGCGAATGGTAAACCCCGTCATCAAAAATGATTTTTTTGTAAGGCTCATCGGCCAGTAAAAAAATATTAATGCCAAGGTCATTGCTTTTTTTGCGTAAAATTGCCGCCAATTCCCGGTAGAGTTCCGATGAGTAAACCCGGCCGGTCGGATTATTGGGTGAGTTGACCACGATTATTTTGGTTTTTTTTGTGATTTTACTTTGCAGATGTTGCAGGTCCGGCAATAACTGATTGGTGGTTTTCGCCACTACTTTGACGCCCTGATGGTTTTGAATATAAAAGGTATATTCGGCAAAATAGGGTGCAAAAACGATTACTTCATCACCGGGATTCAATAAAGTTTTCATCGCCACATTCATAGCGCCGGCGGCGCCTACTGACATGAGCACATTATTTTCTGAAAATTCCAGATCGCTTTCCCGGCTGAGTAATGCGGCTACTTTGCGACGGGTCTCTGAATATCCGGCATTAGGCATATAACCATGAAGAAAAGGACGGTTAATTTTCGCTTCCCGTACCAGTGCATCCTGAAATTCCGGCGGTGCCACCAGGTCCGGATTGCCCAATGAAAAGTCACAGACATTTTCGGCGCCGTGTTTTTCTTTTAGTTCGGCGCCGACGATAAACATCTTGCGAATCCATGACGCGTTTTTAATACTCTCGCTGACTGTTTTTGCAATAGTCACAATCCCTCCCAAGATACCAACTATTTAACTTCTTCATAGGCTTTGCCGTAAGTGGCCAGTTCCTTTAATACCAGGGTCAACATCTTTAAAACTGTTGACAACCCCACTACCGGAATGGTCATCAATAAAGTATCAATGATCTCGTTTTTGCTCGCGCCGGCGCGAATGGCTTTCGGTATGATGATCTTGATGGCTTCCGGGGCCGGTGAATTGACCTGAATCGCCAGCATAATTAACTGCCGGGTTTTTTCATCAACTGACTGTCCGAGGTTGCCAACTAATTTCTGATAATTTTTGAAGTCCTCCTTACGGTGCTCCATCATAAAAGTGAGGCCGTCTTTATCTAAATCTTCCCATTTAAATTCGTCATCCATAGGCTTTCTCCGGGTTATTTGACTTCCAAGAGCCAATTATGTTTGTCCTCAATATCACCAACTTGCAGAGAGGTCAGATGTTTGTACAATTTTTCGGTAATCGGGCCGGGGGTCTGTCCGTTGTCATAAAATTTATGCAGTGTATCGTCGATTTGCATCTGTCCGATAGGTGTGATCACAGCGGCTGTTCCGCAAGCGCCAACTTCCTTGACTTTGTCAATTTCATCAATGCCGAATTGACGTTCTTCTACGGTTATATTATAATCTTTTTGGGCAATATCCACGACCGAGCGGCGTGTAATACTGGGAAGGATGGAATCGGATTTCGGTGTTACAAAGTTTCCATTCTCAAGTATGAAAAAGATATTGGCCGCCCCCAGTTCTTCGAAATATTTATGTTTTTTTGAATCCAGGTAAACCACTTCCTGAAATCCCTCCTCACGGGCTTTTGTGACCGGCAGCATTCCGGCAGAGTAATTGCCTCCGGCTTTGGAAGCGCCAATGCCATGAGGGGCAGCGCGGTCATAATATTTTTCAGCTTTTACTTTAATCGGCTTGAATCCTTCTTTAAAATACGGGCCAACCGGGGAAACAAAAACTAAAAACAAATATTCCGGTGCCGGCCGGACACCCAGATTGTGGCCCACACCGATTAACAGCGGGCGGATATATAAGGAAGCACCATATCCGTAAGGGGGTACATAATCTTTGTTGGCAAGCACTGTTTCCCGAATGCCTTTTAAAAAAAGGCCGACAGGAACTTCCGGCATCATCAGTCTTTGGGCGGACCGCTGTAGTCTTTTAGCATTCTCTTCAGGACGGAAAAGGTTGATTTTCCCATTTTTGGAACGCTGGGCTTTCATGCCTTCAAAACATTGCTGACCATAGTGGATGCAAGTGGCGCTTTCCTCCAGGTGTATCATATTGTCTTCAAGCAATCGGCCTTCATCCCATTTACCATCTTTCCACCGTGCATGAAACCTGTAAGGTGTTTTTGTATAACCAAATCCAAGTTTTTTCCAATCAATTGATTTATTGTCCATTAGTTGCTCCCCTGTATTTAAATTTTTGGTTTTGTTAGCAGAAATAGGATTGGTATTCCTAAAAATCAAAATCATTAATTGTCAAATGGTGTGCCATGACTTTTTTATTAACTGTTCAAACTATTGGTATTTGTATGCAGAAAATAAAATAATATTTGAATTTGGTTAACGGCCCGGATAAAAATAATTTCTTAAAAGTGAAAATCGAATAAAAAGGCAATTATTGTTTTTAAGAATCAATAATATGGTAAAATTTTGATGGAAAAAATATTAAGATTTAGGTCTCGTCTTGAAACCTTGATAAATTAGCAACACGCTTCGAAATATTTGATTTTATTAACTGTTTGGTAACAGAATTGCATTTAAATCGCATCTGATCTAAAAAACATTTAGGAGGAATTATGCGCAAAAAATTATTTATTCCGGGACCGGTAGATGTCCGCCAGGAAGTTCTGGATGCTATGGCAAGTCCGATGATTGGTCATCGTACCGCCGATGCAACCGCCATTCAGAAGAGTGTTTCAGAAAAACTACAAAAAGTATTTCATACTGAAAACACGATTTTATTAAGCACCACTTCCGGAACCGGTCTAATGGAGGGGGCTATCCGCTCATTGACCAATAAACGGGCCGTTGTATTTTCTGTTGGCGCTTTTGGAGACCGCTGGGCGGAACTTGCCGAATCGAACAATATACCGGTGGACCTTGTTCAAAGCGAATGGGGACAGCCCACAACACCGGAAATGGTGGATGAATATCTGTCAACGGGTAAATATGATGTGTTTACGATCACCCATAATGAAACTTCCACATCGATTATGAATCCAATGGAAGAGATCGCCAAAGTCAAAGAGAAATATCCTGATGTGCTGTGGCTGGTTGATGCGGTGTCATCTATGGCCGGTGCTAAGATTGAAGTTGATAAACTCGGCATTGATGTGTGTATTACCTCAACTCAAAAAGCGCTTGGTGTGCCGCCGGGAATGGCGATCTGTTCTGTTTCCGAAAAAGCACTGGAACATGGTAAAAATGTCAAACATCGCGGGACTTATCTGGATCTGCTTACATTATATAAATATGTCCAAAAGAAACCTTATCAATATCCTTCAACCCCATCGGTTTCCCATATGTTCGCCCTGGATGTGCAGCTGGATTATATTCTGAATGAAGAAGGATTGGAAAACCGTTTCAAGCGCCATCAGAAAATGGCTGAAATCACCCGCGCGTGGGCAAAAAAGCATTTTGACACTTTTGCCGCCGAAGGTTATCAGTCAGTGACATTGACAAATGTCAGGAATACTAAGGGTATTTCTGTGAAAGAATTGATAAAGCGAGTTGGTGAACGGGGTTATTTACTGGCTAACGGTTATGGTGATATGAAAGAAAAAACCTTTCGCATCGCGCATATGGCAGATACAACTGTTGAAGACCTGAAAGCCTATTTGAACGTGCTTGAAGAAGAAATTTCCAAACTTTAATAATCAGATTTTCATGGGAGAGAGAATGGAATGAAAGTATTACTGAATGACGGGTTAAGTCCCAACGGACTAAAGATCCTAAAAGATAATGGTATTGAATACGATACCGTACATTTTGACAAAAATGAATTAGTTGAGAAAATCGGTCAGTATGACGGTATAATCGTTAGATCA
The DNA here is from genome assembly GCA_964498725.1 of uncultured bacterium. Lineage (GTDB taxonomy): Bacteria > Fidelibacterota > UBA2242 > UBA2242 > JAFGTP01 > JAFGTP01. Next base: position 7,165 of record CAZCHS010000085.1, read on the forward strand.
GCCACCAAAGTTACCCGCGAGGTGATTGATGCCGGCAAAAATCTTAAAGCTATTGGCAGGGCAGGAACCGGAATAGATAATATTGATCATGAATATGCCGGCTCAAAAAATATTCCTGTGCTCAATACACCCGGTGCAAATTCATCTTCTGTATCGGAACTGGTATTTGCCCACTTTTTTGCGCTGGCAAGATTTTTTCCACAGAATAAAATGTCGATGATGGACGGGGAATGGAACAAGAAAAAGTTCAAAGGCTTTGAACTGGCCGGAAAGACCCTGGGAATTATCGGATTCGGTCGAATCGGAACCATTACGGCCCGCATGGCCCTGGCTTTCGGAATGAAAGTAATGGCCTATGATGTCGCCAAAATCAGTACTGACCTGGATATTCAGGTTGTGTCAAAGGAGGAAGTCTTGAAAGCAGCGGATTTTCTCACTCTTCATGTACCGAAATTGCCCAAACCGGTAATAGGTCAAGAGGAAATCGCAATGATGAAAAATTCCGCTTATATTGTTAATTGTTCACGGGGAAATATGGTTGATGAAGTGGCCCTGCTTGAGGCCCTGAACAATGACAAACTCGCCGGCGCTGGCCTGGATGTCTGGAAAGAGGAACCGGAATTCAATCGTGAATTAGCAGAACATCCGAAAGTATCGCCGTCGCCGCATATTGGCGCCAATACCCATGACGCGCTGGATCGTGTCGGCATTCAGATCGCTGAAAAAATGGTAGCAGAATTAAAAAAGTAAAAGGATAGAAAATGGTAAAAATCAAAGGATTTAAAGGGATTCGCCCAAAAGTTGAACTGGCTGAAAAAATCGCGTCATTTCCTTACGATGTGATCAATTCAACTGAAGCGCGGCACATGGTAAAAGACAATCCCTATTCATTCTTACATGTGGTTAAATCAGAAGTGGATTTGCCGGAAGATGTTGATCATTATTCAGAAGCTGTCTATGAAAAGGCAGCAGAAAATCTGCAAAAAATGATCAAAGAAGGCTGGTTAAAGCAGGATGACAGGGAAAATCTTTATCTTTATCGGCAGGTAATGAATGGGCATGAACAATTTGGGCTGGTAGCCGATGCCAGTGTGCAGGATTACCTGGATGAAAAGATCAAAATCCATGAACTGACCCGTGAAGTCAAAGAAAAAGATCGAATCAATCATGTGAAATACACCAATGCCAATACCGGCCCGGTATTTTTGACTTATCCGGCTAAAGCGGAAATCGATAAAATTGTCGCTGCTGTGGCGCAGGAAAAACCGGAATACGATTTTACCGCGAATGATGGTATCAGACATACTTTTTGGGTGATTGATGATCAGGAACAGATTGATAAACTGGTCGCTCTGTTCGCTGAAATTCCCTTCACCTATGTGGCTGACGGTCACCACCGTTCCAAATCCGCTGCCATGGTGGGAGAAATGAAAAAGAACGAGAATCCGAACCATACCGGCGCGGAAGAGTATAACTGGTTTTTGTCAGTTATCTTTCCTGATAATCAATTGAAAATACTGGATTATAACCGGGTTGTAAAGGATCTGAATGGACTGAGTGAAGAGGATTTTCTGGACAAAATTTTGGAAAATTTCGAAGTGGCGCCGGTTTGCTGTATCAGTGAAGCCAAACCCACAAAAAGCGCTCAATTCGGCATGTACCTGGACGGACAATGGTATTCCCTGGAAGCCAAAGCCGGTACTTATGAAAAAAATGATCCTGTGGACAGTCTTGATGTATCTATATTGTACAACAATTTACTGGCCCCGATTCTCAATATCGGTGATCCCCGTAAAGATGACCGTATTGATTTTGTCGGCGGTATCCGGGGATTGGGCAGTCTTGAGCGGCGAGTGGACAGCGGACAAATGGCAGTTGCTTTTGCCATGTATCCCACTTCCATTGAACAACTGATGAATATTGCTGATGCCGGCAAGATCATGCCGCCCAAATCGACCTGGTTCGAACCGAAGTTGCGGAGCGGGCTTATTGTTCATGATCTTGAATAGAAGCCGGTAGTTTTTTGACAAAAGAAGGTTGTTTGTCAGGCAACCTTCTTTTTTTTATTAAAAAAACTTGATTATCCAATAAGTTAATGATAAATTTCTCAGCCTATTATGAAGTTGAAACTAAGTTCTTTTAACGAAGAAAAACAAATAGTTAGATCAAATCTGATTCTGAGAAGTCTTGAGTTGGATGAAGAAGGTCTGACAGATCCTGTAAAAGTTGAAGTGACAGCTGACAAAAATAATAGTTGTTTGACAGTTGAATGTAAGCTCGAAGTAAATGCAAAATATGCCTGTGATCGCTGTCTGGAACCTTATGATTCCGTAATAGAAGCTACAACAAGTTTCCTCATTACCAGTGATTCGCATATAAAAGCTGATTCCGATGAAATTATCTTTGTTTCATCAGGAAACGACGAAGTTGACATTACGAAAAAGATCAGAGAAGCTATTTTGCTTGCTATTCCTTTCAAACGGGTCTGTTCACCGGGTTGCCGGGGATTATGTCCCTCTTGTGGCAAAAATCTGAATGAGGGCCCCTGTGAATGTAAGGATGAATACATTGACCCCCGTTGGGAAAAATTAAAGAAATTAAAATAAATGGAGGATTAATAAATTGGCTTTACCAAAAAGAAGAACGTCCCTGTCTAATAAAAGAAAAAGACGGACACACTGGAAACTGAGTTCCAAAACAGTTGCCCGGTGTACCAACTGTAATGAACCTAAATTGCCACACAGAGTATGTCTTAGTTGCGGATATTATAAAGGCAGACAGGTCATCGCAGCCAAAGAAGCGTAGAGAACCCGGTTCTAACCAATATTTTATTGCTTATTAAACAAATAGTTCATATTTTCACATGAAATTAATATTTGTTTTATAAGCAATTTTTTTATAGGGGATTTTATGGATACAATAGTTCCGGCAATTACCGCCGTTGGAAAGTATGTACCTGAAAAAGTTCTAACCAATAAAGACCTTGAAAAGATGGTGGACACTTCTGATGAATGGATCACCACACGTACTGGAATCAAAGAGCGGCGTATTGCCGAAGATGACCAGGCTTCTTCGGACCTGGCTGCAGAAGCCTTTAAGGATATGCAGGCAAGGTATAATGTAGATCCTGAAGAAATTGATATGATCATTGTTCCGACTGTCACACCGGATATGTTTTTCCCGTCTACAGCGGCTTTGATCCAGGGAAAAATAGGGGCCAAAAATGCCTGCGGATACGATATCTCAGCAGCCTGCTCCGGCTTTATTTATGCTCTGGAGATCGCATCCAGCCACATCAAAACCGGGAAATATAAAAAGATACTGGTTTGTGGCGCTGAAAAAATGAGCTCGATAACCGATTATGAAGACCGTAATACCTGCATCCTTTTTGGCGATGCTGCCGGATTGGTTTTGATGGAACCTTCACAGGATGATAACGGAATAATGGATATTGACCTGCACATGGACAGTGTGGGCACGGAATATCTTTATATGAAAGCCGGTGGCAGCAAACATCCGGCTACTCACGAAACAGTGGTTAATAAATGGCATTATGTTTACCAGGATGGTCGTCCTGTTTATAAATACGCGGTTAGCCGTATGGTAAAAGTAGGTGTCGATATGGTTAACAAACATGGCTATACCGGTGAGGACCTGACACTTTTCGTTCCCCACCAGGCCAATCAGCGTATTATAGAAGCTTGCGCCAAACGCCTTAAACTGCGAGATGATCAGGTTATGTCCAATATTCACAAATATGCCAATACCACTTCTGCCACAATACCCCTGGGATTGTCTGATGCTGTTGAAGAAGGACGCCTGAAAAAAGGTGACCTGGTTCTGCTGACTGCCTTTGGCGGTGGGTTTACCTGGGCTGCAGCATTAATAAAATGGAGTATATGATGAGTAAAGCAGCTTTTTTATTTCCCGGACAGGCGTCACAGTATGTCGGAATGGGAAATGATATATACAATAAAATTATCGAATGTAGAACACTCTATGATATTGCTGAAGGTATGTTTGATGAGTTTTCACTGATCGATATTTCCTTTAACGGCCCTTTAAAAGAATTGACTGAAACCAAAGTGACTCAACCGGCCATTTTTGTAAATTCCGTAACTCTTTTTAAAGAACTGGAAAAGAAGGGATACCTGCCGGATATGGTCGCCGGGCATAGTCTGGGCGAATATTCTGCCCTGGTCACTGCCGGAGTCCTGAGTTTTGAAGAAGGGCTGAAACTGGTAAAAATACGCTCGGAACAGATGCAGGCGGCTACGGAAGATGCTGACGGTACAATGGCGGCAATAATCGGCCTCTCCTTTGATAAAGTAAAGACAGTGATTGAAAATTCCGGTATTTCCGGAGTTTGCCGGATTGCTAATTATAACTCTCCGAAGCAAATTGTGATCAGTGGTGAGGTTCCGGCTGTCCAGAGCATTATGATGGATCTGAAAGAAAATGGCGCCAAGCGGGCAATTGAACTGCCGGTTGGCGGCGCGTTTCATTCGCCATTAATGGAGAGTGCGCGGCAGAAACTTCAGGAAGCCCTTGAGGAAGCCAATTTTCAGAAACCCAAATTTCCTATCTATTCCAATGTCACCGGCACTGCCACCACCGACCCGGAAGAGATCAAAAAGCGACTGAATGCCCAGTTAACCGAACCGGTTTTATGGGTGAATACCATTGAAAATATGCTGAATGACGGCGCTGAAAAGTTTGTGGAAGTCGGTCCCGGAAAAGTCCTGCGTGGTCTGGTAAAACGAATCAAAGGAAACGCTGTACTGGAGGGTATTTCCACTTTTGAGGATTTGGAGAAATTATCATGAGTTTGAATTTAAAGGATAAAGTATATATTGTCACAGGAAGTGGCCGGGGTATCGGTTTTGAGATCGCCCGGGCTTTTGCTGAGCAGAAATGTACTGTAATTCTGTCTGATTACAATGAGGATTCCCTGGTTAATGCGACTGAGGCATTTCAAAAAGCGGGCTATCAATTCAAAGCCATTGCCTGCGACATTACAAAGGAAGACCAGGTACAGAATCTGATCAAAAAGACTTTTGATGAATTTGGAAAAATTGACGGCCTGATCAATAATGCCGGAATCACCCGCGATAATCTGCTGATCAGAATGAAAAGTGACCAGTGGGACGCAGTAATTGACACTAATTTGAAAGGTGTTTTTCTGGCAACCAAAGCCGCGGCCAAATATTTTATGAAGCAGAGATATGGAAAGATCATCAATATCTCATCGGTTGTCGGATTGACCGGTAATGCCGGACAGGCCAACTATGCCTCGTCCAAAGCCGGCGTAATTGGACTTACAAAATCTGTCGCCCAGGAACTGGGAAGCAGAAATGTAACTGTAAATGCCATTGCACCGGGTTTCATTGAAACAGAAATGACACATAAATTAAGTGATAAAGCAAAAGATGAATTTTTAAAAAACATACCTTTGAAACGCCCCGGAAAACCGGAAGATGTGGCTAACGCGGCCCTTTTTCTGGCCTCTTCACTGGCCGATTATATCACCGGCCAGGTGTTGACTGTTGACGGCGGCATGGTAATGTAACCTAATTAGGAGGAAACAAAATGGATTATTTAGCAAAAGTAAAAGAAATCACTGCCGAAAAACTTGGTGTTGATGAATCAAAAGTAACAGAAGATGCTTCCTTTATCGACGATCTGGGTGCTGATTCTCTGGATACTGTAGAATTAATCATGAAAATGGAAGAAGATTTTGATCTGGATATTCCCGATGAAGAAGCTGAAAATCTGAAAACAGTTAAAGACGTAGTAAAGTATATCGAAGATAAATTACAATAATTAAGATCGGTTCAATTATGAAACGACGTGTCGTAATCACCGGAATGGGAGTGATCTCGCCGGTGGGTAATACGGTTAATGAATTCTGGAATAACCTTCTGGAATGTAAAAGTGGTATTGATATTATTAAAAAATTCGATACTGAAGGTCTGCGTGTAAGAATCGGCGCTGAAGTGAAAAACTTCAACGTGGAAGATTATATGGACCGGAAAGAAGCGAAACGAATGGACATTGTCTGCCAGTATGCCATGGCAGCGACAAAGATGGCCATTGATAATTCAAAGCTGACAGACTATGAATTTGATCCTTATCAGGTGGGTGTTGTGACCGGTAGCGGAATCGGTGGAATCCATACTTTTGAGCAGCAACATTCGGTGATTACAACAAAACGGGCCAAATTCGTCAGCCCTTTGTTCATCCCCATGATGATCGCGGATATTATTCCCGGCCATATCTCCATGAAGTATAATTTTATGGGGCCGAATTATTCGGTTGCCTCAGCCTGTGCCACAGCAACTCATGCTATCGGTACTTCTATGAGACATATTCTGGCCGGTGACGCCGATGTGATCATTACCGGCGGTGCCGAAGCCAGTATCACACCCCTGGCCCTGGCCGGTTTTACTAATATGAAAGCGCTTTCCAAACGGAATGATGATCCGAAAACCGCCAGCCGGCCTTTTGACAAAGACCGTGATGGGTTTGTCATGGGAGAAGGCGCCGGTATATTAGTGCTGGAAGAGTTGGAACACGCCAAAAAACGCGGTGCCAATATTCTGGCGGAAATTACCGGATACGGATTTTCCGGTGATGCCCATCATATCACAGCGCCTCATCCGGAAGGTAAAGGCGCCCAGCTGGCGCTCAAACGCGCCCTTGAGGTCTCAGAGTTGAAACCTCAAGATATTCAGTATGTCAATGCCCACGGTACTTCCACACCATTGAATGATAAATATGAGACCAAAGCCTACAAAGCGGTTTTTGGTGATCATGTAAAGACTATGCATATTAGTTCAACCAAGGGCGTTACAGGACATTTACTGGGGGCAGCCGGAGCTGTCGAAGCGATAGCGCTGACACAAGCCGTAAGTAACAATATTGTTCCACCCACTGCAAATTATCAAACACCTGATCCTGATTGCGATTTGAATATCGCACCCAATAAACCTGTTGAAAAAGAGATCAAAGCGGGTTTAAGCAGTAATTTCGGTTTTGGTGGCCATAATGCAGTGATTGCATTAAAAAAGTATGAGTAGTTTATTAACCAAACTAAAATACAGATTATTCAATAAAAATACCCCATCTCAACTAGAGTTGAAGATGGGGTATAGATTTCATGACCCCTTCCTTTTGAAACAGGCGCTGACCCATAAATCCATTACAGAAAAAAATTATATGTCCTATGAGCGGCTGGAGTTCCTCGGCGATGCAGTTCTTGAATTGGTGGTATCTGAATACCTTTACAATAAATTTCCCAAAAAATCCGAAGGGTTTCTCACCAAAACCCGGTCATCATTGGTAAATGCGAAAACCCTTTATGAATTGGCGGCAAATCTAAATATTCATGAATATTGCATTGTTGATAAAGGACTGGAACTGACCAACACGCCCAATCAGACCAAACTGCTGTCAAATTTTGTTGAGGCGATTATTGGCGCGATATATCTTGACCGGGGATATTTTAAAGCCCGGCATTTCATCAAGAAATGGATCATTGATAAGAATGATATCAATGCAATAAAACAGTTTAATTATAAGGGACAACTCATTGAGTATTGTCAAAAAAGTCGTTATAAATTACCGCGCTTTTCCGTACAGAGTGTGAGCGGACCCGACCATGAGCGCAATTATACCATTAATGTCCTGATCAATGATGAAATATTCGGAATCGGCAATGCCCGCACAAAATTGGGTGCTGAACAGGTGGCTGCTGAAATGGCATTGAAACGGTTGCAAAAAGAGATTGTCCATAAAATTTAAA
>CAZCHS010000086.1:0-14919 GCA_964498725.1 uncultured bacterium
TAAATGGCTAAAGGCAGGTCACCGGAATTGGAAAGGGTGATAACCTGTTCAACAGTAGTATTAACGTCAGTGGTATCAAACGTTACATCCTGAATCAGGCCGGCAAACAGAAAGTTTGTCGTTACTAACAGCAGGGTGATTAATGTCTTTGTTAAAAAATTTCTTATCTTCATGGCAACCTCAAATTCTTGTTTAATCGTTTTTTCAAAAGTCACTTAACGATATGCCAAGAATGGGTCCATGAAGATTTTTATCATATAAATAATTGTAAAAACAATATTTTAATACAATACTTTATAATGACGTTCGCTTGCGTTAATATTGGTCAGGTCAGTAACGAATAGAGGGATGCCTAAAATTTATACAGCCAAATTTTAATAAATTCCACCTATAACCAATTAAAAACAATAAAATTAATGAATTTTAATAAATCCAAAACTGCCCTAAAATCAAAATGCCTGAAAACAGCACACTGTCTTAAAAAGAATCAGGAGTGTGAGAAATAATTAATAGAGTTACTTAAATTACTGATTTCTCAAATTAAAAATGAGCCGCTGATCTATAGAAAAACTGGCTCGCTTTGTAATAATTGAATAATTACATTTTTTTTAAAATAAACCTTGTATATTGACGCTTAAATGAAGTTGGCATTATTGTTTTAATAATTGAAGTTCTCTTCCAGTAAACAACTTTTTTAATTTAAGTTTCTCCTCTATATGTTGTGCTTACATCAAAAAAAACACAAAATACGGTTGTGTTTTTGAAAATTCCATAATATATTTATTTCAGTTTTAAAAAATATATTCAGCAAATACTCAGAAAAAGTTAAGAATGTAATCGCTTTTTTACAGGGAAAAATTTATAGGGTTGGTGAATAATCTGTCACATAAATTTTTCTCTGTACAAGACTATGAGGAGAAGGGGAAATGTTTCAAAAAATTGTAAAAAGAAATCATGAGGTGGTTTCTTTTGATATGCAAAAAATCCAGCAAGCCCTCTTAAAGGCAGGGGAAGCAACTAAAGAATTTGGCGAACCTACAGCAAAAAAATTGACCATGCGGGTGGTTTCCATGGCCGATGCCATGATTCCGGATGAAGTTCCGGCTGTTGAGCAAATACAGGACATTGTGGAGGAAGTTTTACTGGCTTCGCCTTACAAGAAAACCGCGAAAGCATATATACTGTACCGGGACCAGCATGCTAAAATTCGTGAACTTGTATCCGCCGCCAATGCCGACCTGGTAGAAAAATATATTGGCCAGACCGATTGGAAGGTCAAAGAAAACAGCAACATGGGCTATTCACTCCAGGGATTGAACAATTATCTCGCCTCTGAATTGAGTAAAATATACTGGCTCAATAATATTTATCCGGAAGAGGTAAAGAAGCGGCATTTGGATGGAGATTTCCATATTCATGATCTCAGCCAGTTGTCTGTTTATTGTGTGGGTTGGGATCTATCTGACCTGATCCAGACCGGCTTTCGCGGTGTCAGCGGCAAAATCGAATCATCACCGGCCAAACATTTTCGCAGTATTTTGGGGCAGGTGGTCAACTTTTTCTATACATTGCAGGGAGAAGCCGCCGGCGCCCAGGCCTTTTCCAATTTTGACACACTGCTGGCGCCCTTTATTTATTACGACCAACTCTCCTATGACGAAGTCAAACAGGCGATGCAGGAATTTGTTTTTAATATCAATGTTCCCACAAGAGTCGGTTTTCAAACACCTTTTACCAACATTACCATGGATTTGGTCGTTCCCAAAACCCATGTGGACCAGGCAGTGATCATTGGCGGAGTGCCCCAGGATAAATCTTACGGTGAATTTCAGAGAGAAATGAATATGATCAACCGTGCTTTTTTGGAAGTCATGGCCGAAGGCGACGCCAAGGAACGGGTTTTCACCTTTCCGATTCCGACCTATAACATAACCTCGGATTTTGACTGGGACGATGAAAACATTGATTATTTATGGGAAATTACCGCGAAATATGGAATACCTTATTTTTCTAATTTTATCAATTCCGATATGAATCCGGAAGATGCCCGTTCAATGTGCTGCCGGTTACGACTGGATAATCGAACGCTCGAAACACGCGGCGGCGGCCTCTTTGGCGCGCATCCGCTGACCGGCTCCATTGGCGTTGTTACAATCAATATGCCGCGACTGGGATATGTGGCGAAGAATGAAGATGATTTCATTGACCGTCTAGACCGCCTGATGGATATTGCCAAAACCAGTTTGGAAATCAAACGGAAAAGTTTAGAGGTTTATACGGCCCAGGGATTATACCCTTATGTAAAGTTTTATCTGCGCAACATGTACAAGCGTTTCAATAAATTCTGGAAAAACCATTTTTCCACAATCGGCCTGGTGGGTATGAATGAAGCCCTGATCAATCTTTTCGGTCAGGATGTCGGCTCTGAAAAAGGTCGTCAGTTTACCCTTAGGGTAATGGCGCACATGCGTGAGAAATTGATTGCTTATCAGGAAGAAACAGGCAATAATTATAACCTGGAAGCGACACCGGCGGAAGCCACCTCTTTTCGCCTCGCACAGTTGGATAAAAAATTCTATCCTGACATCATTACTGCCAATGAAGTGATGGGCCAGCGAAATTCCGCGCCCTATTATACAAACTCCACCCAATTACCGGTGAATTATACCGATGATATTTTTGAATCCCTGGACCTCCAGGATGAAATTCAAACAAAATATACCGGTGGAACTGTGGTTCATCTTTTTGGCGGCGAACGGATTCATGAGGGGGAAACCGTGAAAAAACTGGTGCGTAAGATCTGTGAAAATTATAAACTTCCCTATTTTACCATTACGCCCACCTTCAGTATCTGCCCGACTCACGGATATATTGCCGGTGAACATTTTAAGTGTGATAAGTGCGGTGAAGCCACCGAAGTCTTCTCACGGGTAGTGGGCTATCTCAGGCCGGTATCACAATGGAATGACGGGAAAAAAGCGGAATATGATGTTCGGAACATGTTCAAAATGGAAGATATGCTCTCATGATTATCGGCGCCCTTCAAAAAACATCCTTAATTGATTATCCGGGTGAAATCGCGGCTGTCATTTTCACCCAGGGCTGTAATTTCCGCTGTCCCTATTGTCATAATCCGGAACTTGTGGATAGAAAACAATTCACAACACCTCTTGACAATAATGAGGTGCTGGCCTTTTTACACCATCGTCAGGGACTGCTGGATGGCGTGGTAGTCACCGGAGGTGAACCGACGATCCATAAAGACCTGCCGGAATTTTTACGAAAAATTAAACAAATGGGGTATCTGATCAAACTGGATACAAATGGGACAAATCCGGCCATGATCAGAAAGGTAACCGATCTCAATCTGGTTGATTACATTGCCATGGACTACAAAGCGCCGTTGGGAAAATACGCTGATGTGGTCCGGGCGGAAGTGAATATCCACCACATTATCGACACTATGGAAACAATTAAAAATTCCGGTGTCAAATATGAATTCCGTACAACAATCGTTAAGGAATTACTGTCGGCTGATGATATTCAAACAATCAGGCATGAGATCGGATCAGGAGAAAAATACTGTATCCAGGAATTCAATCCAACCAAGACTCTCGACGAAAGTTTCCTGAAATGCAGTACTTTTTCTCCTCAGGTTTTGAAGGATATTCAGGACACCAAACAAAAGCATTTCAAAATAGAACTCATTAGATAACATACTCAATACCATTTGTCTCAAGTAGAAGGGCTTGCTTACCACAAGCCCTTCAGTTTTTGTGAATACTTTTTTATTCATTATTGATAAAAAAACAACTGGAATTCCAAAACAATATTTATTAGTTTGTAAGAGACAGTTGAGAGCAATATTTTTTACAAATGCACCTGGCCTGCTCAGCTGAATGATTTATAAATGGAAAAATGAATGACAGATAACAGAGCAACTACTTTTACTATCAATATTAGAAATAAATCCAATTTAAGAATCGACCATTATTTATCTGATCAATTAGAGCAGTACTCCCGCTCAAAAATAAGCAATCTGATTAAAGATAAATTGATCCTTGTCAACAACATGCCTGTCAAACCGTCCTATAAATTAGTGGAAGATGATCAGGTGCTGATTAAAATTCCCGCTGAAAAGCCCAAAAATATTATTCCGCAGCAAATGGAACTCGACATACTTTATGAAGATGACCATTATATCGCTGTGAATAAAGCCAGCGACATTCCGGTTCATCCCGGCGCCGGTACCAGTGACGGTACCCTGGTAAACGGTTTGATGTATTATACAAAAAACCTCAGCACCGCAGGAGGATCCGAACGGCCGGGATTGGTTCACCGCCTGGATAAAGATACCACCGGTGTGCTGGTTTGCGCCAAAAATGATGAGGCCCACTGGAAATTAAGTGAATTGTTTTCCGAGCGAAAAGTCGATAAAGAATATCGAGCTATCGTCTGGGGGCAACCCAATTGCGGCAGGATCATTGACCAGCCGATTGGCCGCAGCAGCAAAGACCGGAAAAAATACAGTGTCCGGGATAAAGGAAAATTTGCCAAAACCGAATATGAAGTGATACAAAACTGGAAAATTTTATCCCTGTTGAAAATAATTTTGCACACCGGCAGGACGCATCAGATCCGTGTACATATGAAACATTGCCATGCGCCGGTATTAGGCGATTCCGCTTATGGCAATGATAACGGCCGGGTCAAAGGGCTAAACCAGTTTAAGCGGGAAATATGCCGGGAACTTCTGAAAATTTCCAACCGGCAGATGCTGCATGCTTACAAAATTGGTTTTCAGCATCCTTTTACCCAAAAAAAAATAGAGATTGTTGCTCCCCTGCCGGAGGATTTCAACCGTGCGATAGCCCTTTTAAATGAAAATAAGGATTTACTCATTGGGTATTGAGCGATCAATAGAAAAGTTTATTGAATATCTCAGGAATGAACGGAACTACTCTCCATTGACCATGGAAAATTATACCCGTGACCTGAATCAGTTTGTCGCTTTTTACCGGGACTTTTACAATCAAACAACCGTTCACCCCAAAGATATTACAAAAAAATCAATTCGTCACTTTGCCGGCAAGATGAATGAGACGGGATTGAAAAATACCACAATCTCCCGAAAAATTGCCGCGATCAAGAGTTTTTTTAAATTTTTAATTTCTGAAGAAATCATTAAAAAAAATCCGGCAGCAGGAATAAAAAGCCCTAAAACCGAAAAAAAATTACCCATTATCATATCAGCTGAAAAAATTGCAGTGGCGCTTGAAAAATTTAAAAACGATACTTTCCAGGATACACGCAACCGCCTGATTATGGAACTTTTCTACAGCACAGGCATACGTTTGGGAGAACTCGTTGATATTTCCATAAAAGATATCAATCTAAAAAAACAACAAATTCGAATCTATGGAAAAGGTAGCAAGGAGCGAATAGTTCCCTTTGGTAAAATTGTTGCAGGAGTAATGAATAATTATCAAATAAAAAGAGTTGAGAAATTTGGAAAAATCAATCAGCAAGCACCATTATTTTTAAGTAACAGAGGGAAACGACTTTCACGACAAATGATCCAAATTATTGTAAAACAAACTTTAGAAGAGGTCTCTGAGCAGTTGCACCTCAGTCCCCATGTATTACGCCATTCCTTTGCCACGCATATGCTGGACAGGGGAGCAGAACTCCTGGCGGTTAAAGAAATTCTGGGACACGAGAGTCTGTCAACGACACAATTATACACGCACCTGCAAACCAATCAGTTACAGGCGCTGTATAAAAAGGCTCACCCTCATGGTTAACCATAAAAAAAGGAGAAGATTATGGATTTCGAAATCACTGTAAGACACCACGAATTGCCGGAGAACGTCAAAGAGTATGCGAAAAGTGAAATGGAAAATTTGCAAAAATACCATGACCGTATTATAAATGCTAAAATGGTTCTCGACAGTCAAAAAGAAGGCGAAATTGCCGAATTAACTTTTCATATAACGGGAAAAGATTTTATTGCCAAGGAAACCACCGACAATATATCCAAATCAATTGACATGGTGGTCAAAAAAGCCTCCCGGCAATTGAAAAAGTATGTTGAAAAAAGGAATAATCAATAATGCCTCTCACTGTTGAAAAGATTTTTAAAGATAACAAGGATAAATTAAAACTTCATTTGATCAATGCCGAAGGTAAAATGGACAAAGAAGTGGTTTCTTCACGACTGAACCGTCCGGGATTGGAACTCACTGGTTTCTGGGAATATTTTAAGAAAGAAAGAATACCGGTTTTTGGTATGAAAGAAAAAAAATACCTTGCTACCGTATCCATCGATAAAAAGAAAAATATATTCACAAAACTTTTCAGCAGTGGAATTGCCTGCGCTCTTTTCGCACACGGGACCAAACCGGACAAGTATATTTTAGATATGGCTGATCTGTTTAAGATTCCCGTGTTATACTCCGAAATATTAACAGAGGATGTTATCAGGATTCTCGTGGAATATTTAAACTGGGAATTAGCCCCCCGCAAAATAGTCCACGGAACCCTGGTTGACGTTTACGGCGTTGGATTGCTGATCACCGGCCGGAGTGGCATCGGCAAGAGTGAAATTGCCCTGGACCTGGTAGAACGCGGCCACCGGCTGGTATCTGATGACTCCGTCAATATTATTCGCCGGGCGGACAATGTGCTGATCGGTACCGGCCGCCATTTACTGGAGCATCATCTGGAAATTCGCGGAATCGGTATCATCAATATTGCCAGCATGTTCGGCGTGCGTGGTATTCGTAAACAAAAAAGAATTGAAGTTAAAATCAATTTGGAAGATTGGGAAGAAAATAAAGAATACGAAAGAATTGGCGCAATAGACAAGAAAGAAAGCCTGCTGGGAGTGGAAGTACCCCTGGTCAACTTGCCGATCTATCCCGGCAAAAATATTACGGTAATTGCTGAAACAATTGCCCTGAACCACATGCTGAAAGTCTATGGAAAAAATGCAGCCAAAGATTTTGAGAAAATGCTGGAATTGAAAATCAAGGAAAAACGCAAAAAACGAGGATTGGAAAATTATTTAAAAAGCGATTTTGAATAATAGAATTGATCTTTTGATAATTGATAAAATTTATTTAAAATTACGATTAATTTTATTTTGATAATTATGAAAGGATAAATATGGAAAAATATTATTTTACTTCAGAATCCGTGACTGAAGGTCATCCTGACAAAGTCTGTGACCGGATATCAGATTCTGTCCTGGACTCCCTCTTGCGAAAAGACCCTGAGAGCAGAGTCGCCTGTGAAACAATGGCAACCACCGGAATGATTATGATTGCCGGTGAAATTACAACCAATGCCTATTGTGATATGCAAAAAGTCGTTCGCAATGCGCTCAGAGAAATTGGATATACCGACTCTTCTTTTGGTATTGACGCCGATGATTGTGCTGTACTGACCTCGATAGATGAACAAAGTCAGGATATTGCTGTGGGCGTAAATGAAGAAAGTGACCATGAACAGGGCGCCGGAGACCAGGGAATGATGTTTGGCTATGCCTGTAATGAAACCCCTGAGTTAATGCCCCTGCCGATATTGTTAGCAAATCAACTAACCAAGCAGCTCACCGATAAACGGAAAGACGGTACGCTAAAATGGGCCCGCCCCGATGGAAAATCCCAGGTTACTGTAGAATATGTGGATGGTAAACCCAATAAAGTAACCAAGGTGGTAATTGCTGCTCATCACAGCGCTGATGTCAGCCGTGAAAAACTGGAAAAAGAGATCAAAGAGCATGTTATCCAACCGGTTTGTGGCCAATATCTGAGTGATGAGACGGAATATTTTATTAATTCCACCGGTATATTTGTTGTTGGCGGCCCCAAAGCCGATGCCGGCCTGACCGGTCGTAAAATCATTGTCGACACTTATGGCGGCATGGGACGACATGGCGGTGGCGCTTTCTCCGGTAAAGACCCCTCCAAAGTTGACCGTTCCGGCGCTTATGCGGCCCGGTATATTGCCAAAAATATTGTCGCTGCCGGACTGGCGGAAAAATGTGAAGTGGAACTGGCTTATTCCATTGGCGTTGCGGAACCCGTTTCCCTGTATGTGAATACTTTCGGCACCGGCAAGGTTGATGAAAAGGACCTCGAAGATGCTGTCCGCAAAATATTCCCCACAAAACCGGGTGATATTATCAAACATTTGAAATTGAAACGGCCCATCTTCAAGAAAACCTCCGCTTATGGCCATTTTGGTCGTGAATTGCCGGAATTTACCTGGGAAAAAACAGATAAAATTGATGAGTTAAAAAAGGTTTTTAAGTAATGAGTAATGATTATAAAGTAGCAGATATAAATTTAGCTGATTTCGGCCGCAGAGAAATTGAGATCAGTGAGCATGAAATGCCGGGATTAGTCTCCCTGCGTAAAAAATATGGTGATGAAAAACCCTTAAAAGGCGCGCGGATTACCGGCTCACTACATATGACTGTGCAGACAGCCGTATTGATAGAAACACTGATAGAACTGGGTGCCGATGTCCGCTGGGCCTCCTGTAATATTTTTTCAACCCAAGACCATGCCGCCGCCGCTGTTGCAAAAGCCGGCATTCCTGTGTTTGCATGGAAAGGCGAAACATTGGAAGAATATTGGGAATGTACACTGAATGCGCTCTCTTTTCCCGGTGGTAAAGGCCCCAACCTGATCGTTGATGACGGTGGTGATGCAACCCTGCTGATGCACATGGGCTACAAAGCTGAAGATGATGCCTCCATCCTTGATAAAGAAGCCGGAAGTGAAGAAGAACAATGCATTTTGAATCTACTCAAACGGGAGCTCAAATCAGACCATGGTAAATGGCACCGGTTTGTTAAAGACCTCAAGGGAATTTCCGAAGAGACAACCACCGGTGTTCATCGTCTATATCAAATGATGAAAAAAGGCGAATTGCTGGCTCCGGCGATCAATGTCAATGATTCTGTCACCAAGTCTAAATTTGATAATCTTTATGGATGTCGCGAATCCCTGGCGGACGGTATCAAAAGAGCTACCGATGTCATGGTAGCGGGAAAAACCATCTGTATCCTGGGATATGGCGATGTGGGCAAAGGGTGCGCCCAGTCCATGCGCGGTTTCGGCGCTCGTGTCCTGATCACTGAAATTGATCCGATTTGCGCATTGCAGGCCTCCATGGAAGGTTTTGAAGTTACAACAATGGAAGAAGCTGTTAAAGAAGCATCCATCTTTGTTACCGCCACCGGAAATTTTGGCGTTATCACTGTGGAACATATGAAAGCCATGAAAGACCAATCCATTGTTTGCAATATTGGTCACTTTGATTCGGAAATTGAAGTCGCCAAGTTAGAAACATTTCCCGGTATAAAGGAAACCAATATTAAACCACAGGTGGATAAATTCACCTTCCCTGATGGAAATTCAATCTACCTGCTGGCACGCGGCCGTCTGGTGAATCTGGGTTGCGCCACAGGACATCCTTCCTTTGTAATGTCAAATTCCTTTACCAACCAGGTGCTGGCACAAATGGACCTCTGGAATAAACGGCATGATTATGATATCAATGTGTACCGGTTATCCAAAAAACTGGATGAAGAAGTCGCCCGGCTCCACCTGGGACAGTTAGGCGTCAAACTGACTAAAATGACAGAAGAACAGGCGGAATACATTGGTGTGCCCATTGAAGGCCCTTATAAACCTGAGCATTACCGGTACTAATAAATATCAACCTATCAACTTAAAAAGTCTTCCGTAGCCGGAAGGCTTTTATATTTTTGGCGGTACAACAATCTTCAAAAAATGCCAGCAGTGTACGCTCACTGCTTGATCTTGTAAAACATGAAAGCTCCAATAGTAAAGAAAACGATATTGCCCATCCAGGCGGCGGGTATCGGTTCCAGCACTCCCTTGAATCCCAGTACCTGCCCGAATTTTATAAACCCGTAATAGACAAAAATTACCAGCAAACTGATACCGGCGCCAAAACTGGTATTTTTATTTGTTTTATAAGCGGTCAAGGGCAGGCCGAACAGGATAACAATCAGGCTGGTCATCGGAAAAGCCATTTTGAAGTGCAGATTAACTTCCCATTTTTTGGCGTCATTGCCGCTGAATTTCATACGCGAAATAAACTGGCGCAATTCCGTAAATCGCATCTCTTCCGGTTTACGGTTGAGATTGGCAATGTCATCAGGCGTAAAATTCAGCGCCATCACTGTATCGGAACGAACCGATGTGGCGATCTCACCACTGGGTCCTTCAAAATCCCTGATAATAAAATCTATCAGCAGCCAGTTTTTTTGTTCCGGCTGCCAGATCATCTTGCGGGCATCGATACGTCGCTTGAGACTATTATTTTCATTTTCTTGTATGGTAATAGTGCGGCCGGTATTTTCTTTCAGGTAAAATCGTTTGATTACAATATTACGCTGCCTGGATTCCTGAAAAGTAACATTATTAAAAATTGTTTTACTGGTTTTTCGATGCCGATGCATCAGGTTTTTCTCCATTTCAATGCGGGCCCTGGACGCCGGAATTACCACACAGTCCTCAAAGAAAAAAGAGCCGATGCTGATAAACACGCCCAGTACAATAATCGGTGTTGACAGCCGGTACATGCTGATAGCAGAACTTTTGATTGCGGTTAATTCATTATGCTTTGCCAGGTTTCCGATTGTGAAAACCGAGGCCAACAATACGGACATGGGGATGGCAATAGATATGAACCAGGGTAACTGATATTTATAAAATTCCAGCACCTGTTCAAAAGTCAGGTTGTATTTTAAAAACCGGTCTATTTTTTCGATAACGTCGACAATATGAAAAATGACCAAAAAGGCCAAAATCGCCATCAGCCAAATGGATAAAAATTTTTGTAACACATATCTGTCAATTAATTTTATCATACCCAAAAATCTAATAAATGTAATTCAATATATTAAACATTTTTCCTGTAATTGCTGAACTCATTCTTTTTACCCTGATATTTTATAGAATTAATGAGAAATTAGCCTCTATAGCAGAAATAACCGGATAGTAACATTCTGTTTAATTGATTTGACATTGCATTAAATATTAAGTAATTAATTATTATTGAATGATTAAAAAGTATACTGTATTGCAAACAATAATTAAGAAAAGGAGATTGAAATGTCTATTAATAAAGTATGGATTGAAGATGGTTGCACATCCTGTGGTATATGTGAAACAATATGCCCTGAAGTTTTCGAACTTGAAGATATTGCCGTTGTAAAAAAGGATGCAAATTTTTCCGATTTTGAAGATGAAATCAAAGAGGCAGCAGACAGTTGTCCTGTTGATGTAATTAAGTATGAATAGTAATTAATTTACAATTACAATATTAGAATTTTAAAAAGAAGAATGGAAAAGAATGACTAAAAAATATCCATTAGGCAATGGAGCAATAAAATGGATTTCAACAGACTGGTTGACATCACATTTGAATGATGATTTAATAATAATTGACACACAACCCAATGTCCACGATTATATCAAAGAACATATCCCTGGAGCGAGATATATGAACCAATCTTTATTCAGGGTTCCGTTTAAGGGATTGCCGGCTCAATATGTGCCGGAAGAAGTAGTACAATCTTTATTTCGGTGTCTCGGAATTGACAAGGAAAAACCGGTTGTTGTTTATACCGGAGTTGGACCTCACAAAGGCTGGGGAGATGGACTGGAACAGACGATGGTAGCTTATACATTGGCTCGTTTTGGTCATAAAAATGTCTATATTTTAGACGGTGGTATTGATAAATGGAATGATGAAAATAAACCGACAAATCAAATTTATCCCGAGGTAGCCCCCTCCTCTTTCACAGTTGAGGTACAAGCTGATTTCATGGTCTCTTTTGATGAGATTCTCACACTAAAGGATAAAGATGATGTAGTGCTTTTAGATGCCCGCCCAACTGATGTCTACGCCGGACAGGGGCCCTGGCGAAAACCCGGTCACATACCAGGCGCTGTTAATCTGCCGTGGAAATCCCTCATGGATGATAATAACCCACGCTTACTCAAACCGGATGAAGAGATAAACAAATTGATTGAATCCGTCGGGGCAACTAAGGATAAAACAATTATTTGTTCCTGCGGTACCGGCCGGGAAGCCACCAATGAATTTAACCTGTTCAAATTTTACTTAGGATTTCCTTCAGTAAAAATTTATGAAGGCTCTTTTACGGAATGGGTAGCTAATGATCAGGAAACGGTGACCGGTGAATCACCAGAATAAAAGGATTATTGATAATAACGTAAGATCTAAAAGGAGGAGGAGTATTGTTTATAAAGCGAATGGTTTCCGAAGGATTATCACACTATTCTTATATGATCGGAGACAAGGAGGAGGCGATTGTCATTGACCCCCGGCGTGATTGTGAGATATATTCCCGGGTAGCCAGTGAAAAAGGTGTTACCATCCGGTATATTTTTGAAACCCACCGTAATGAAGATTATGTGATCGGATCTACCGCCCTTGCAAGACTGACCAATGCTGAAATTTTTCATGCAGATGCAGAGTTGGATTACGAATATGGGCAGGCTGCCAATGATGATCAGAAATGGAACTTTGGGAATTTAAAACTTCATGCCTTATCAACTCCTGGTCATACACCCGGATCTATGAGTTATTTGCTTTATGATCCGGATAATAATCCCTGGATGATTTTTACCGGCGACACTTTATTTGCCGGTGATGTTGGCAGAACCGATTTATTAGGCAAAACAAAAATGAAACAACTGACAAAACAACTGTATACCAGTATTTTTGAGAAAATTTTGCCTTTAGGTGATGGTGTGATTGTTTGCCCGGCTCACGGTGCCGGTTCGGTATGCGGTTTTGATATTACAGAACGCATTTGGACAACCATTGGACTGGAGCGCGCACATAATCCTAAATTACAAGTTGATAGTTCCGAGGCCTTTATTGAAAAAGAAGCCAGGGAATTAACGCAGCCTCCATATTTTAAAAAAATGGAAGCAATGAACCTTACCAATACGCCCGGTATAATGGATTCAGTTATGCCGCCCATATTGTCCGCTGATAAATTTAAAAGATATTTGAACCAAGCCATGGTTGTGGATTGCCGGTCTGTTGATTCTTTTGCTGCCGGCCATATTCCAGGCGCTCTATCCATCTGGTCCAAAGGTATATCCAGCTTTGCCGGTTGGCTATTATCCTATAATAAATCTATTGCATTAGTTGGGGATGACCATTTATTTGGGCAGATTGTGCGCAAATTAGAGCGCATTGGTTTTGATAATATCAGTGTGATATTAAGTGGCGGAATGTTAGAATGGGAAATGGCTGGATTTCCTATTCAACAAACCTCTCTGACCTATGGCAATCAGTTTTGTAATCAGGTTGAAGATGATTCTGTTAATTTACTCGATATTCGCGGTGATGATGAAATTGACGGCACCCCTTATCCCGGTGCTCAGCATATACCATTAACAGAATTAAAAAACCGTCTGGAAGAACTGCCCGGTAAAAATGATTCGATAGTTGTTCTATGCGGTAGTGGAAATCGCTCAATGACAGCCGCCAGTATTCTTCAGGCTGAAGACTGGACCGATATTTCGGTCTTAGCGGGAGGATTATCCGGTATTCAAACAAGTTCTTGCTCAGAAAATTAATTTTGTTTGATTTGGTAGTCCTGGATTGACTTAATAAAATATTATGAAAAGTCAGGAGTAAAAAGAACTTTTGAATTGAATAATCCTCTGATAAAAGAGGAGTCTTGTGAAATCAACAATAAAGGATTTTAAAATAATATATTAAGGAGTTATAATGTATTTACTAATAATTTTGATTTTACTGGGATGTGCCGGTATACTGATTTATAAAGGCATAAAAGCAAAACGAACATTTCTATCAATAGTTGGCGGAGTACTTGCTCTTCTTACAGTCCTTTTGTTCAGTATTTTAGATTTATGGGGCGAAATTCTATGGTTTGAAGCGATGGGTTATAATCAAAGAATATGGACGGAAATTACTACTAAATTTGGCCTTGGAATAGCGGGGGCGGTGGCCGGCTGGCTGATTCTGCATATCCTAACAATATCCATCCCCGGTAGCCGTCGGGCCATTAAATATTTCGCGCGACTCATTGGTGCCATTGGTGGTTTTATCTGGGGACTTAGTAATTGGTCATTGTTTTTGATTTTTAACAATCGGGTGTCAACCTCAATTACTGATCCGATAATTGGCAGGGAAACCGGATTTTATTTGTTTATTTTACCCTTTCTGGATTCACTTTTTATTTTATTGGTATTTCTTCTGCTGATTGCTTTATTGGCGAAACTTTCTGCACTTTACCTGAATGTAGCCAGTGAAAATACACCATTAAAACCGCTTAAAGATAACCAAAAAAACAAGTTAGAAAATTGGATATATATTTCTTCCGCGCTATTTGTATTTGCTTTGGTTTATAATATATTTTTAAGGCGATATCATCTGATGTATTCCACCTGGGGAGCTGTTAGCGGGCCCGGCTGGACAGATGTACATATTCGTCTTCCAATGTATATTGTAGCGATGGTTATTGGCGCACTGATCGGAATTGCTTTACTGATCCCTGCTTTCAGAAGAAAATTAAGATTCCAGAAAAGCGGTGAAGATTCTGCTGGACAGATGAGAGTTATCAGAACATTAGCAGGTGCCGGGGGAGTTTTAATCATCAGCTGGTTTCTTTTTCTAAATATTGTACCGTCTCTATTTCAATGGCTGCGGGTTCAGCCAAATGAAATTTCAATGGAAAAACCCTACATAAAAAATAATATAGAATTTACCCGCTATGGGTTTTCCCTTGATAAGATTGAAGAACGAAATTTCCCCGCCAGTGATAGGTTTAACGAACAGATCGTCAAAGATAATCAAAATCTTTTTGAT
>CAZCHS010000087.1:0-14886 GCA_964498725.1 uncultured bacterium
ATCAGAATTTAAAAAATTGTTAAACACAATCCGGCGCTATATATTGCCGATTTTATTTTACTTTGATAGGTATTTGCTGATAAGAGAGGGAAATTAACGATATTTATAAAAAGGAAAAGGCAGATCGCAACAATCTGCCTTCAGAACTATGACAAAAATTTATGAACCATTAACCGGCAATCAAAAATCCAATCAATCCGCCCCAAACCGTACTGATCCAGGGATTACTGGTGATGGGGCAGGCGCCGGTGCGGCAGCCGACGAATTTATAGTATGCGAACCCTAATCCTGCTCCGATAATCGTAGAAATAATTTTAACTGCCATTTTATGCTCCTTTAAATATGCTTTTACTCTATCCATTATACACTCTGTTCCTGGAATACACCACAAAATTTGGTACAGGCGCCACAATCCGTACATTTTTCTTTATTAATGGTTGGCGCTGAAAAATAATCTTTCTGTTCTATGGCACCTAAGGGGCAGCGGCTGACAACCGGGCAGGGATGGTTCTGCGGGCAATAATTTTCATTGACGGCAATCATAAATTTAATTCTCCAATTTTAGTATTTATATTTTAATTTCTGATGACTTTGAGTGAAGAGACACTATTTGGTTACAAAACAAACTGGTTTTCTTGTGAATAATTCAGGTTAAAAAATGTAACTGCCCAATTACCTCCCACCTTTTTGTAGATGACAATTCCTATTGTCATGTAACTCAAAATTAACAAGGAAATAATGTTTAGATATCATAAAACAATTTCTGTTTTCATATAAATATCTGTGTACCAATTAATCTGTTCATTTTAATCCATATAATCTCTGTTTTTAAAGCAGTTGTTCCGCAAAATACAAGTAAACAATTTGTAAATAATAAATTTTTTATTGGCATTAAATTATTTTCGCTTTAAATTATCGCCAATTAAAAGAAATAAAAAATGATTACAAAAATTAACAACAACCATTGGCATAATCATCATACACCGCAGGGCCGGTCGATGTAACCAATTTGTTGATATAAATTTACATTAAGCCGGTATTCTAAAAATGCCGGCTTTTTTATTTTTAACAGGAAGAAAAATGCAAAAAATTACAATGATTAACGTTCATTACATTCGTCATCATGAACACTGGATTTCCGGGTGATGGAATTTTACATTTAAAATTTTCAAAAGCCCGGATACCAGACAGAGTGTTCGAGCTTTTTGAATTAATAATTTTCGTGTATTGAGTTTATTTCGTGGTTAAAAAAAATAATAAAAATAAAAATTGAGAAAGGCTTACAATGATTACATTAGCAGTGCAAAAAAAAGGACGATTAAGTGAAAAAACAATGAAATTGCTGGAAAACAGCGGTATCAGTATTCAGAATGGCAAAGCCACACTTCAGGCCAAAGCAGCGAATTTTCCCCTCCAGGTGCTCTATCTCAGAGATGATGATATTCCCGAAGTTGTGGCTGACGGCATTGCTGATATCGGTATTGTGGGCGAAAATGTCTTCCTGGAAAAAGAACGTAAAGTCAAGATCATCAAACGGCTGGGATTCTCCCGCTGCCGCATGTCCATTGGCGTTCCCAAAGATTTAAATTACAATAACATACAGAGTCTGGAAGGCAAAAGTATCGCCACCTCCTATCCCAATATTCTGAGAAATTACCTGGCCAAAGAAAATATTAAAGCCGATGTTCATGAGATCAGCGGTTCCGTGGAAATCGCGCCGGGCATTGGCCTGGCGGATGCGGTTTTTGATATTGTCAGTACCGGCAGCACCCTCATCAGTAACGGTTTAAGGGAAGTGGACGCCATCATTCAATCCGAAGCGGTGATGATCGCCAATGACAATATTGACGAAGAACAGCAAGAAATCATTGATGAAATCATCTTCCGCATCAAAGCTCTGCGCCGCGCCAAAAAACACAAATACATAATGATGAATGCGCCCAATGGCGCCATCAAAGAAATCGTGGAAATTTTGCCCGGTATCAAAAGCCCGACTATTGTTCCGCTTTCAATTGAGGGCTGGAGTTCCGTGCAATCGGTGATCGAAGAAAGTAAGTTCTGGGAACGCATCCAGAAATTAAAACAAGCGGGGGCTGAAGGAATTATTGTAGTGCCTTTGGAAAAAATGATTGACTAAGAGGAATGACCATGAATATTATTAAATACCCAAAACCGGAGGAGTATAACGCGCTGCTGCAGCGGCCCTCTGCAAGTATTGAGGAAATCAAACCCGCCATCCTCGACATCATCAATGAAGTCAAAAATAATGGCGATGCAGCCCTGCGAAAATTTAGTAATAAATTTGACCGGGTGGAGATCGAATCTGTGGCTGTCCCCGATAAAGAATTTCAGGAAGCGGAAGCCAGTCTGAGCATTGACCTGAAAAATGCCATTGATCTCGCCATTGACAATATCTCCAAATTTCACAAATCACAACAATTAACCCCTAATATCATCGAAACTTCGCCCGGTGTGGAATGCTGGCAGAAAGAAGTGCCAGTGGAAAAAGTCGGACTCTACATTCCCGGCGGCACAGCGCCCTTGTTTTCCACTGTTTTGATGCTGTCGGTACCCGCCAAAATCGCCGGCTGTGAGGAAATCCTGCTCTGCACACCACCGAATAAAGAAGGTAATATCCACCCGGCAATTCTCTACGCGGCCCAAAAAGCCGGCACCACCAAAGTCTTTAAAGTTGGCGGGGCCCAGGCGATTGCGGCCATGGCTTATGGTACTGAATCCGTGCCGCAAGTTTATAAAATTTTCGGCCCCGGCAATCAATACGTGACTGCCGCCAAGCAGTTGGTCTCCAATGAAATCGCCATTGATATGCCCGCCGGCCCTTCGGAAGTATGCGTAGTGGCAGATCGTACCGCTGATCCAAATTTCATCGCGGCTGACCTGCTGTCACAGGCGGAACACGGCACCGACAGCCAGGCGATTTTGATCACCGATGATGAGGCATTGATCGAAAAAGTCAACCAGGCTGTTGATGAACAATTGGCTGTTCTGCCAAGAAAGAAAACCGCCACCGAAGCCCTCAAATACAGCAAACTAATATTGGTAGAAACTATTGAAAAGGCTCTGGAACTGGCGAATATTTACGCTTCCGAACACCTGATCATCAATACTGAAAAAGCCGGTGAACTGGCGGAAAAAGTGATCAATGCCGGTTCAGTATTTATCGGCAAATACTCACCGGAATCGGCTGGTGATTATGCCTCCGGTACCAACCATGTTTTACCCACCTATGGATTCGCGCGGAATTTCAGCGGTGTTTCCCTCAACAGTTTTATGAAAAAAATCACCTATCAGAAACTCAGCGCAAAAGGCATTCAAAATATTGGTAAAGAGATCGAACTAATGGCAGCTGCCGAAGAATTGTTCGCCCACAAAAACGCGGTAACACTTCGCCTCAAATCGTTGGAGGGTGGCAATGCGTAAAATCAGTGATCTGGTACGCCCCAATATTCGCAGGTTGAAACCCTACTCTTCAGCCCGGGACGAATATACCGGCAAGGCAGGCATTTTCCTGGACGCCAATGAAAATTCCATCGGATCGGTTTCCCCGGAAAAAAACAATCGCTATCCTGACCCCTACCAATCGGAAGTAAAAGCAAAAATCTCCGAAATCACGCAAATTGATCCTCAAAATATCTTTTTGGGCAATGGCAGTGACGAAGCCATCGACCTGTTGATTCGTATATTCTGTGAGCCCGGTGAGGATGAAATTTTGACATTGCCGCCTACCTACGGCATGTACAAAGTGGCTGCCGACATCAACAATATCACAGTCAATGAGGTGCAACTGGATGACAATTTTGATATTGATGTGCACAAAACTTTAGCCGCTATTACAAAGGATACCAAAATGCTTTTTGTCTGTTCTCCCAACAATCCGTCGGGAAATATGATGTCCAAAGCGCGAATTCGTGAACTGCTGAACAATTTTGACGGTATTGTGGTCGTCGATGAAGCCTATATAGATTTTAGTAATGATAAAGGCATGTTGCCTCAAGTCAATAACTATTTTAACCTTGTGGTGCTGCGGACTTTTTCCAAAGCCTGGGGTATGGCCAATATCCGGCTGGGAATGGCCTTTGCCAATCGGGAGATCATTCAGTACATGAGCAATGTAAAACCGCCCTATAATGTCAATGGTGTCACCCAGCAAATTGCCTTGAAAAGTTTGCAGAATATTGATAAAAAGGATAAAATGATTCAGGAAATTATCAACGGCAGAAAATACCTGGAGGAATCTTTAGCACAATTCGATCAAGTAGAAAAAATCTATCCCTCCGACAGTAATTTTTTGCTGGTAAAATTTAAGGACAGTGACAATGTCTTTGAATACCTGATGAATGAAAAGATCATCGTCCGTAACCGCTCCAACCAGCCGGGTTGTGATAATTGTCTGCGTATTACTGTGGGAACCAAAGATGAAAATAAGACTTTAATAAAATCATTAAAAAGATTAATCAAATAATGATATCTTTAAACAATGACTTAGTTTTAAATCCCCCTTGTTCCCCCTTTTCAAAGGGGGACACGACCGGGCAAAACTGTGTTCGCTCAATATCTGAAAAATCGAAGCTGTTAATAAATTCAGACCAGTTCTCCCTTCGTAAGGGAGATGCCAGAGGGTTTAAGACAAAACACCAATTCCAGAATCTGATATTATTAAAATATAAACTCAGCGCCTCTATGCGAACTCTGCGTTGTAAAAATATAGGATAACAAAATGAAAAAACTATTAATTATTGACCGTGACGGCACCATCATTATTGAGCCCCCCGATGAGCAGATCGATTCATTGGTAAAACTGGAATTCTATCCCGGCGTGATCACCAATCTGCGTAAAATTGTGGACAACTCCGACTACGAATTGATCATGGTCACCAACCAGGACGGCCTGGGCACGGATTCTTTTCCGGAAGAGACTTTCTGGCCGGCCCACAATAAAATGCTGAAAACCCTGGCGAATGAAGGCATCACTTTCAGCGATATTTTGATTGATGATTCCTTTCCCGGGGATAATTCACCCAACCGAAAACCACGAACAGGACTGATGACCAAATACATGAATGGTGATTACAACCTGGCGGAATCAGTGGTGATCGGCGACCGTGAATCCGATGTGCAATTAGCGAAAAACCTGAAAGCCAAAGCGATTCGTCTGTCCGATGAAAAATCTGTAGATGCCGAATTAACCACAACATCCTGGGATGATATTTATAATTTTCTCTGTCGATCAGACCGGAAAGCGACCACCCGACGACTGACCAAAGAAACCCAGATTGAAATAGCCATCAACCTGGACGGGACAGGGGATTATGACATTGAGACCGGTGTGGGATTTCTCGATCACATGCTGGAATTGTTCTCAGGACACTCCGACGTTGATCTGTATGTTCGCTGTAATGGCGACCTGTATGTGGACACCCATCACACCATTGAAGATATTGCCATCGCGTTTGGGGATGTCTTCAAAACTGCCCTTGGCAGTAAGCGGGGGATTAACCGCTATGGATTTTTACTGCCTATGGATGAATCCCTGGCACAGGTGGCGATTGATTTTTCAGGCCGTCCGGAAGTGATCTGGCAGGTAGAATTTCGCCGTGAAAAATTGGGGCTTTTTCCTACGGAAATGTTTCAGCATTTTTTCAAAAGCTTTGCCGTGGCTTCCGGCTGTAATATGAATATTCAGGCTGACGGCGACAATGATCACCACAAGATCGAAGGGGTGTTCAAAGCCTTTGCACACGCTGTCAAAGAGGCTGTTAAACGGGGAGGCAATAAAATTCCCAGCACAAAGGGCAAACTATGAAAGTCGCCATCATAAAATATAATGCCGGCAATGTCCATTCGGTGGCTTCGGCTCTGCGAAGAATGAATATTGAACCGGTGATCACCGATTCTCCGGAGTTGCTGAAAAATTCTGATAAAGTCATTTTTCCGGGTGTGGGCGAAGCCAGTACAGCCATGAATTATCTGCGCGGGAAAAAGTTGGACCAATTGATTCCCACTCTCAGCCAGCCGTTTCTTGGCATTTGCCTGGGGCTGCAATTGATGTTCGAATCCAGTGAAGAGAATGACACTACCTGCCTGGGAATTTTTAAAGGTCAGGTTAAAAAATTCAATGAAAATCTGAAAATTCCCCACATGGGATGGAATGATTTTGTGGAAGTGAAATCGCCATTGTTCGCAGGGATTAGTGCTGAGGAGTATGTTTACTTTGTGCATAGTTATTACGCGCCGGTGACGGAAAATTCTATTGCCATCACGGAATATGGGGTTAGATTCAGCGCGGCCATGGCGCGGGACAATTTCTTCGCCACCCAGTTTCACCCGGAAAAGTCCGGGAAAGTGGGCGCGAGGATATTGGAAAATTTTGTAAGAATTTAACCGCTGAGAACGCAGAGATTTTTTGTAATTGTGAAAGGGTTTTGGGAAGTGTACTGAAGTACACTCGGTCTGATTGATATTTTTTTCACCATGCTGAAGCATGGTGTTAATCTGAAATAAAAAGGTGGGTTCTTATAATAGATTCTTGATTTGAAAAAACGTTTCAGATTAACACCACAATTCATTGTGGTGGTTAAAAAACAACAATACAGACCAGTATGCTTCAGCATACTTCCCAACCATTTAGTCTTAAAAAAAAAGGAAATTAAATATGATAAAAATTATACCGGCAATCGACATCATCAACGGCAAATGCGTTCGTCTCACCAAGGGCGATTACAGCACGGAAAAAGTCTATTCGGAAAGCCCGGTAGACATTGCTAAATCTTATGAAGCTATCGGCATCAAATATTTGCATGTGGTTGATCTGGAAGGCGCCAAAAGCAGCGACCTGGTCAATGCCCCGACACTGAAAGCTATCGCTGATACAACCTCTCTGGAAATTGATTTCGGTGGCGGCATCAAAAATGACAGCGCCATTCAGGAGGCCTTTGACAATGGCGCGGCTGCCGTGACTGTCGGCTCCATTGCAGTCAAAGACCCGGCGCTCACCCGCAAATGGATTGACAAATATGGCCCGGAAAAAATCATTCTCGGCGCGGATATCAAAAATTACAAAATTTCCATCAATGGCTGGAAAAGTGAGAGTAATTTTGACCTCTTTGATTTTGTAAGTGATTATGTAAAAGCCGGAATCAAGCGGATCATCAGCACGGATATTGCCTGTGACGGTATGCTCACCGGCCCGAATTTTAGTCTCTACCAGGAACTCAAAGAACAATTTCCAAAACTGGAAATCATTGCCAGTGGCGGAATATCTACTATCAATGATGTTCGTCAATTGAATGATATGGGCATTGACGGCGTCATTATCGGTAAGGCGATCTATGAAAAGAGAGTCCAACTAAAAGAATTGAAAGCGTTTTTGAAATAACGAAACCTTCCGAATGGTTGGTGCTATGAGGACTACCATTTCAAAGGTTTACCCACCATTTGAAAGGTATCTGAATGAGCAGGATGTTCGTTCTAAAAAGAATAAATAAACACTGATAATTTTTTTCGATTTTTTCGTTTATTTCGTGGTTAAAAAAACTCACAGTCAATACTATTTAAGGATAAACAATGCTAACAAAAAGAATTATACCCTGCCTGGACATTAAAGACGGGCAAACAGTTAAAGGCGTCAATTTCGTCAATCTGATCCATGCCGGCGATCCGGTGGAACTGGGCACCCGCTATTCCGAAGAAGGCGCGGATGAGTTGGTGTTTCTCGATATCACTGCGACAGTGGAAAAACGGGACACGCTGGTGGAATTGGTGCGAAAAATCGCTGCCAATCTCAACATTCCTTTTACAGTGGGTGGAGGAATTCGCTCAGTCCGGGATGTTGATGCGCTGCTCAATGCCGGGGCGGATAAAATTTCCATCAATAGTTCGGCAGTACGGAATCCACAACTCATCGATGACCTGGCTTTGCAGTTCGGATCTCAATGTGTGGTGCTGGCTGTAGATACCCGCAATCATGGGGACCAGGATTTTGTTTATGTTCGTGGCGGACGCACCAAAACCGAAAAGCAAACCCTGCCCTGGATTGGGGAGGCCGTGGATCGCGGTGCCGGAGAAATTCTCCTCACCTCTATGGACCACGATGGCACTAAGAGCGGCTTTGCTAACACCATTACGAAAAAAGTATCAGAAATGGTCAATGTACCAGTGATCGCAAGCGGCGGTGCCGGCAAAATGGAGCACTTTGTCGATGTGTTTGAAAAAGGCAAAGCTGACGCCGCACTGGCGGCCAGTATTTTTCATTTCGGCGAAATTCCCATCAAAGAATTAAAACAATATTTAAAAACCAATAATATCGAGGTAAGACTATGACATTGAATTTTCAAAAAAACAACGGCCTGATTCCGGCCATTATTCAGGATAATAAAACCAACAAAGTACTGATGCTGGGCTATATGAATGAAGAAAGCCTGCAGAAAACCAAAACCACCGGCAAAGTGACCTTTTTCAGCCGCAGCCGGCAAGAACTCTGGACAAAAGGTGAAACCTCCGGTAATTATCTCTACATGAAATCCATTTCTGAAGATTGCGACAATGATACACTGCTGATCAAAGTTGAACCGGCTGGTCCGGTCTGTCATACGGGGCAGGATACCTGTTTTGATGAAAACAATGCTAATGATAATTTTCTTTTTTATTTGGAATCAGTCATTAAAGACAGACAGAAAAATCCATCGGAAAAATCCTATACCACCAAATTATTTACCAAGGGCATTAACAAAATCTCCCAAAAAGTGGGAGAAGAAGCCACCGAAACCATTATTGAAGCATTGAATGGCAGCCGGGAATTGCTGATTGAGGAAACCAGTGACCTGCTTTATCATTTATTGGTTTTGTTGCGCGCCAAAGATATTAATTTAAATGAAGTATTAGATGTTCTAAAGAAAAGACATAAGTAAAAATATGAAACCTTTACATAATAAAAAATTATTTTTACTCTTAAAATTGTGACAAAAAATATTTTTTATTGACAATATTTCAAGAATTGTTAAATTACAGGTTCTTTAAAAATTAATTTGGAGGTAAATAAAAATGCATGGCGTAAAGTCTAAAATTCGTGAAAACAAAGTTATACTTAATTTAAAATCAAGGGTTTGTGAAAGTCCTTTTGAACTTCTTGAAAGTGATTTTTTTGAAGAAGTACTGTGGAGTTATGTCAACAAACTGCAGAACCGTGAATCAAAAGATATTAAAATCTTTAAAAATAGTGAGCCCACTGAAGAACAGATCAAAACAATGATTGAAACCTTTGTTTATCTTTTCAAACTGGATGCTGATGAAGTGCCTAAAGTGGTTCCCGGCGCTGAACAGTTCACACAGAATAAAAAACTATTAAATCACTTTGTGGAAGGGCTTTATACACACTGGATTAATTTTGACCGGTTTATGATCATGGATTCTACCGGAGATAAATTATACGAAAGGCCTTACCGGACTTTTGACACTACCATGGAAAGTTTGATGCACCTGGTGCGCCACACTTATCGTAAAATACTGGAGAGCATTACCGGAAAACATCCTAAAATTTACAGACAGGTTCATGCCGGCTGTGAAGCAGGGGCCATTGTGAAACCGGTAAAAGTTCCCAATTTTGACGGCAAATATAAAATCCTGAATGATGTGGGTATGATCCACCAGATGATGGTGCATCCACCATTGATTTTTGATCCGCCGATGAATAAACGTCGGGGAAAATTCCAGCCTGTGGACAAAAATCCACTGGATTATGTGGATATCAAAGCTGATGAATGGTTTTGCTTCCCGGCCAAGATCAATGATGTCCTTGTTCACGCTTATGTCCACGAAAAATTTTACGAATTAGGTTTCAATATTGCCAACCTCTTCGAACTGGCAGAAAAAGAAGAACTGGATAAACAGCCTGATGCTATTTACCTGTATGGTTGTCCGGAGGGCTCTTTGGATAAAATTAACAAAGCATTGCCAACAGTTTATTTTGACGATAAAGAAAAAAATATGTTGGTTGCTGCCTGTCCGCGTGATGATCAGTACGGATATTTCGGTTACCTGAAAAAAATGATGCTCACACTGCATAATACCATTAAAATGAAACAGGGCGTCATGCCTTTTCACGGTTCCTTCTTCCAACTCGGCCTGAGAGGCAACAAAAAAGTCAATATCATGATGATGGGCGATTCCGGTGCCGGAAAATCCGAAACCCTGGAAGCCCTCAGATTGCTGGGTAATGAAAAGATCAGGGACATCACGATCATTGCAGATGATATGGGTTCCATCCAAATTGAAGATGACGGATCAGTCAAAGCTTACGGAACTGAAATCGGCGCTTTCCTGCGACTGGATGATCTTCAGACCGGATACGCTTTTGAGCAGATCGACAGAGCGATCATTACCAATCCCAGCCGTATCAACGCCCGTATTACCATTCCCATCACTGATTTTGACACCATTTCCGAAGGCCATAAAATCGATATGCTCCTCTACGCCAATAATTATGAAGATGTCAAGAGTGAGGATGAACTGATCAATTTCTTTGATACACCGGAAGAAGCCTGGGAAATTTTCCGTGACGGCGCAGTGATGAGCAAAGGCACCACAGAAACCACCGGCATCGTAAATGTCTATTTCTGTAATGTTTTCGGGCCCGCGCAGCAGCCGGAAATCTATGATGAGATCACAAAGAAATACTTTGCGGAATTCTTCAAGAAAGGTGTTATGCTGGGCACTGTCAGAACACGTCTCGGCGTTCCCGGCAATGAAAAAGACGGCCCCATGAAAGCCGCCACCGCATTGCTGAATTATATTGAAAATAAAATGGATTAATTAGTTGAATTAGTTGAATTGGTTGAATCAAGTAACTTGTAAAAAATATAGATGGAAGAGGCTGGTGATTTTGCCGGCCTTTTTTGTTATGCATTCATTCCTAGCTCCACAACTCGTTCCCAAATTGTATTTGGGAACGCCTCTGTTCGAAGCTCAGGAACTGGTTCCCAAATGCAATTTAGGAACCAG
The DNA here is from genome assembly GCA_964498725.1 of uncultured bacterium. Lineage (GTDB taxonomy): Bacteria > Fidelibacterota > UBA2242 > UBA2242 > JAFGTP01 > JAFGTP01. The sequence continues at coordinate 11,017 of CAZCHS010000087.1, forward strand.
TAGGGTTGGGGGATGTACATTATGTGATTCGGTAGTAAGAATCATATAAACTTCTCCACGGAAACTTCAAAGAAATCCCCTTGCTTTTTTGCCTTCAATATCAATTTGAATATGGGGCATTTTTACAACTGCCTGCATAAAACACCTCAATGATTAGAGTTTGCTTTTGATGGTACCAATATGCTATTCGTTTTTTTGAAAGATGGCAATGATACCGGTTTTTGTCTAATTTACTATAATTTAGCCAGTTGCACTGTATTGGCCTATGATCTATTAAGTCTTCAGCCGATTTGCTAATTTTTTTACATACAATGGCATCTTATCGATTTGTTTTAAGATTTAATTTTTTAATTTTAATCTCAAATATAGAACAAAAACAATCATTTTTTTGCCTATAATGCCAGTCAATTTTACATCACTCGTCCCAACTCTTTCATTTATTCCTAGTTCCACAACTCGTTCCCAAATTGTATTTGGGAACGCTTCTGTTCGAAGCTCCTGAACTGGTTCCCAAATGCAATTTAGGAACCAGTAGAGAATGCCGGCAGATTTTGTTCACTTCTCGATCCCCAGTTCATTGATCTTCCGGGACAGATTAGGCTGGTGCATACCCAGGTTTTTAGCAGTTTGGGAGATATTCCAGTTGAATTTTTCAAGTTGCGTTTTCAGGTATCCCTGTTGGAATTCTTTTTTGGCTTTGGAAAACTCTTTTGTTTCATAGAGAATATTGTCTCTGTTACCTTCATGAATTTGTAAATGGGGCCGAATGTCCTTCGCTGTGATTTTCTCGTCGAGTACCAGAATATAGAGACGTTCCACTAAATTTTTCAATTCCCGTATATTACCGGGAAAGGCGTAGGTTTCAATTATTTTTTTTGCCTCATCAGTGAGAATTTTCTGTGGAAACTTTAATTCCCTGGCATAAAAATCCAGAAAATATTGGAACAATGTCACCACATCACCGGTTCGTTCCCGCAGCGGCGGTAATTGAATGGGCACCACATTGATGCGGTAGAAAAGGTCCTCACGGAATTTGTTTTTCTGTACCATTTTACTGAGATCGCGATTGGTTGCGGCGATAATGCGAACATTAATTTTTATGGGTGTGTTACCGCCCACCCGTTCCAGAATTCCGTCTTCAAGAACCCGCAGAATTTTGGCCTGGGCTTCCAGGTCCATATCACCGATTTCATCAAGAAAAAGCGTGCCTTTGTCAGCCATCTCCATCTTTCCTTTTTTCTGTCGGTCAGCGCCGGTGAAAGCGCCTTTTTCATGGCCGAAGAGTTCCGACTCCACCAGTTCTTTGGGAATGGCAGCGCTGTTGAATTTAATAAAAGCCTCATCACAGCGGGGACTGGTTTTATGAATGGCATGGGCCACCAGTTCCTTGCCTGTACCGCTTTCGCCTGTAATTAATACCCGTGAATCTGTCGGTCCAATGCGATTGATCATTTCCCGAACCCGGTTGATCTGTGGCGATTCGCCCACAATGTGATTTTTGATGTCCCATTCCGCTTCGACGGTGCGGACCTTGTTTTCCATCCGTCGTTTGGCTTCGATATTGCGGACGGCAATGGAAATTTTCGGCAGGGAGAGCGGCTTTTCCATATAATCAAAAGCGCCGTTTTTCACGGCTGTGACGGCAGTCTTGATGCCGCCGTGACCGGAAATGACAATCACATCGGTTTCCGGATAATTCTCCCGCACTTCATCCAACACATCGAGCCCGGACATTCCCGGCAGTTTCACATCCAGAAAGATCAGGTCCACCGATTGTTTTTGCAGAAATTCAAGGGCAGATTCACCGTCTTCACAATCCCGGACATCATGGTTTTCATCTTTCAGTATTTGAGTTAGTGATACTCTTATATTTTTGACATCATCGACGATCAGTATGCGCATAGTTTCTCCATATTATCTTATTTATCGTGATCTGTTCACAGATCGTTACCAAATACAATTTGGTAACGAGTGAAAGTGAAAGCAGATACATTATAACGGCAGACTCACTTTCACGCTTGTACCCTGACCGACCCGGCTTTCAATAGTAATAAACCCGCCATGATTTTCAATGATCTGTTTCACCACTGCCAGACCCAAGCCGGTTCCTTTTCTTTTGGTGGTGAAATAGGGCTCAAATATTTTGCTTAAATCCTTTGTGTCAATCCCTTTGCCAAAATCATGAATTTTAACGGTAATAAATTTATCTTCTTTAGCAATTCTCACTTCAATAGATTCATCCTTTTTTGTCGCATGAATAGCATTTTGCAACAGATTCGTAAACACTTGCTTTATCTGTAACTTGTCCGCATTAATTTCCGGTTTTTCGGTTTCAATTGTCAATTGAATAGACCGCTGGTCAGTATAAGGTTCAATGATATCCTTGATCTGTTTCAGTAAATCATATTTTTCCGGTTCCGGTTGCGGAATGGCGGCAAAGCCACGAAAACGATTAACCAGTTTCTGCAGATTATCCACCTCCTCGCTAATTATACTGGTAGTGGATTCAAATATCTCTTCGAAATTCTCAACCTTTTGATAATATTTCATCTCCAGACGTTCTAAGGATAGTTTTATCGGTGTCAGGGGATTCTTGATTTCATGGGCCATAGCGCGGGCGATTTCCCGCCAGATCATTTTCTTTTCTGCTTCAATTAATTTGCTGCGGTTCTCTTCGATTTCAGCCGCCATTTTATTAAAAGAGACCAAAAGTTCATTTAAGGGAGACCAGGGATTTTCCTTGACGCGGACATCAAATTGTCCCCGCCCCAATTTCATATTGGCCTCCTGTAATCGCCGTAAAGGTCGTGAAATAACCGCAAAGGATATGATAAATATGACCAATCCAAAGAAAATGGCAAAGCCCACAATATAATTGGAATATATTTTAAATTCTTCACGAAAGAAATCTTTTTCCAATTGATTGTTTTTAATGATTCTGACCGATGATTCCAGGTCATTGGCAAATTCCTGTTGCAGGGAATCCGGTAAATGGCTCTTAAAATCTTCATAGGTTTTCAGCAGATTTTCTTCCAGTTTCTTTTCATGGGAATTGGACAGGTAATCCTGAAAACTATTATAAAAATAGGTCCGGGTAAAAAAGACGGAAAATATAAGCAAGAGAATAAACAGGAATAAAATTTGGAATTGGAATGATGGTATAAATCTTTTCATGGTCATCACATGGAAAATATTGAGTTATCAAAAGTTTTGGTTTTAAATTCCGGCGCTTTATTATTCCAGAAAAGCATCAGGTCCAGACTTTTTCCACCGATTTCCAGATCAGTCTTTAATTCCGCGTGAACCTGAATATAATAGGTTGACTTGTCCGGGAAATCCCCTCCACTGAACACCTGTCTGCTCTCAATTTTCAGAAAATTGTTCCACATTTCAAATTTATCCTGAAAAATCCGATCCTTTTCAGAATCATTATAAGCGAGCAAATATCGTTTTTCCAGAATGTCAAAATCAACTGTTTTAACCAGGGTTGATTTTTTCAGCGGCTTTGTCTCTTGTTCTCTGTATATTTCTGCCGTAATATTTAATTTGACCGTCCGGCCTGAGCGTATGATATCATCGATTCGCTGATTAAATTCGCTTTCAATTGTCGCAGATATAAAAATTTCATTATTACGGACAAAAAATTCCGAATCAATAAACCGGGCGTCATTGCCATCAATACCGGGAATAATTCCCAGTACGCCGGTGCTTAGAGAGATGATCATTTTTATCAGGCCATCGTAAAAACTGTTCACTATCCTATGCTTTCCAAGTTTAACCTGCATTATTCATAAAAATATGAATAATGCCCGCTACGCGCCGATACGTTTCCTTCGGAAACTATCGGGATTAACCTGAATATCATTCTAT
>CAZCHS010000088.1:0-13514 GCA_964498725.1 uncultured bacterium
TCTATGAGGACAAAAAATATTTTGATTTTGCCAACCGGCAGGATGATAACAAATAGCCTGAATCATTCATGAATTTATAAAATTCTTCAAGCAAACCAAATAAAATCAACACTTTACCAAATACATATAAAAAAACTAATTTGGAAAAATTTATGTCATGATCACCATTTCAAAGGACATTGCAATAAACCTTGCGAATGGTCGATAGACCTTCGCAATGGTTGGTTCTTACTAGCATCTATGGCTTAATTTTCCAGATATTATCTTCTGAGATCAATTCACTATCATCTAGAAAAAGCCGTCTGCCGGCGCCACCCTCGCGAAAATCCACCACTATATCCACATGTTGTGACGATACATTGGCAATGCCCCTGTGAATGAGTTCATCCATTTTGACATGGCCTTCCGCGCTATTGGGATCATCCACATAACATTCCGGATAACTTTCACCGATGGCAATATGCAAAGTGCCGCCAACTTTTTCCACAAACAGCGGGTGCTTCAGGGCGGTGTGCAAGCCCTGGTTCATGCCCAGCGCCACTTCGCCGATGCGATGGGAGCCTTTATCGGTTTCAATGATCATTTTTAGGGTATCATATTCTTTCTGTGCCGAGTAATCGACAATCTCTCCCTGTTCGATTTTCAGATAAATTCCCTGAATCGTCACGCCATTAAAAAAGACCGGCAGGTCTACAAAAATTTCACCATTAACGCTGTTGGCATCAGGGGAAGTAAAAACCTCTCCATCGGGAAAATTGGTTTGGCCTGTGCATTTGATATTATTTCTATTGGCAATATCCATGGTCAGTTCAAGCAATTTTCCGGTTTCCGGATTTTGGGTTTCGATTCTAATAATATTGCTTTTGTTCATCAATTGATAAATTGGTTCTTCAATGGCTTCCAATAATTTCGGATCAGTCAGGGAAGTGCTGACGACGACATCTGTATATTCTTCCAGGGTCATATCTTCCATATTGGCGAAGGCCTCAGTAGGATACAATGTCAGCACCCAGGGTTTGCTGAGACGCAATTTTTTAAACGGCATATCAGCTTTGGTAATGGCGCTGTTGAGTTTCTCCGGCAGATTGGCAAACAATTCCGGTGATTCGGCGCCGAGAATCTCAATATATTTAGTCATGGTATCATATCTTTTGGTTTGCCATTCCGGTACCTTTTGAATCTGCGCTAAGGTGCCGTGGTTGGCGATTGATGCGCCCCAAACCTGTCCGCGGTTATTGTCCGGCGCTACCATGTTGATGTCGGCAAGAGCCCCGGCGGCAAATATTTTATCCTGCAATACCGACATTAGCGGCCAGGTAATATTCTCGCCTTTGATCATGACGATATCATCTCTATTAATGCCACCCAGCGAGTGATTAAGTAAATAATCCGCCCATTTTTCCAGGTCAGCCTGCTTTATTTTTGGTCTCATACTTCCTCCATTTGTTTTATTTCTGAATTTTTCATTTTGTTAAAAAGTTAAGAATTTTATAGCACTTAATCTTATATTATTAGGCTTTAAGATACATAAATGTTTCCAAATTTGTTAATTAAAAATGGGAGAGACCAAATGACCAAAAAATTTTTTGTTATTATCACAGCCTTACTACTTGTCGGTATCACCTTTGCCGATGAGACGGGCATAAGTCAAAAGGAACTTAAAGCCCTGACCGGTTCCGTCAAACTGGAAGGCAAAAACCGAATGCTTTTCAACGCTGTCACCAACAATAGTATTCGTGACCTGGCTGTTGACAGAGAAGTGATGAATCATTACAATACGCTGGTGAATTACAAATTGGAAGTCGACGGCATTACGGACCAAAAATCCACCGGCCGCTGCTGGCTGTTTGCCGCATTGAATATCATGCGTCCCGGCGTCAAAGAAAAATTCAATCTTAAATCCTTTGAGTTTTCACAGAATTATCTCTTTTTCTATGACAAGTTGGAAAAGGCCAACATGTTTCTGGATGCCATGATCGAACTGCGCAACGAAGACCTACAGGACCGTAATGTTCAGGAATTGATCGGCGATCCGATTCCCGATGGCGGTTGGTGGAATTATGCTGTGGCCTTGATTGAAAAATACGGCGCCGTTCCAAAATCCATTATGCCGGAAACCAATAATAGTGAAGCCAGCCGCCAGATGAACAGCCTGATTGGTAAAATGCTGAAACACGACGCCATGGAATTACGAAATATGGCTGCTGAAGGAGCAAGTGTTAAACAATTACAAGCCAAAAAAGAAACCATGATGAAGCACATTTACCGCATTCTCGTGCTAACCCTGGGAAAACCCGTTGATGAATTCGATTGGCGCTACGAAGATAAAGACGGAAAAATTCTCACCAAACAGTTTACTCCCAAAACCTTTTACAAAGAAGCGGTTGACCTGGACTTATCCGATTATGTAACGGTGCTGGAACATCCGGTTTATGACTTCAATGATCATTACACCATTGAATATTGCAGAAATATGTCGAATATGTCTGACATGAACTTCGTAAACATTCCGGCCAAAGATTTCAAAGCCTGGACAAAAAAAGCGATGGTTGACGGTCTGCCCATCTGGTTTGCGGCCACTGCCGGACAGGGCATGAATCGCACCAACGGTATTATGGACCCGGACCTTTACGATTATGAAACCCTGTTTGATATTGACATTACCTTCACAAAACATGAATCCATTCGCTATGGCTGGGGCATTCCCAATCACGCCATGGTATTGGTGGGCATGGATACCACTGACACCGGAGAGACGCAAAAATGGCTGGTGGAAAATTCCTGGGGTACTGACTCCGGCGATAAGGGCTATTATACCATGAGTGACGACTGGTTTGACCGCTATGTCTTCAATGTGATCCTGCCGAAAAAATATCTGCCCAAAGATATACAGAAACTGCTGGACAAAAAACCACAACAAATTCCTTCCTGGGACCCCATGCGCGAAGCCTTTTTAAAATAATTCCACACCTTAACCTTGCAGGTCTGCAAAGATCTGCAAGGTTTATTCTTTCAGGAACACAGATCAACAGAATTACACGGATATTTCTACTCCTTTCAAATGGTTTGAAAAACCTTTGAAATGGTGTTCATGGAGGCAAAACACCAACCCGTGCGTCCGGTTTTTTTAATTATCCCTGCAAATCAGTATATTTCTAATCATGAACAGACTACCAAAATCATACTATACCCAAAGTGCCATTCACCTTGCCAAAAATATGCTGGGAAAAGTACTGGTACGAAAAATCAAGAACAAATACATTCATTGCCGGATCGTGGAAACCGAAGCCTATATGGGCGAAATCGACAGAGCCAGCCACGCCTATAAAGGAAAACAGACCAAACGGACGATCAATCTCTATCAACCCGGCGGATCGGTCTATGTCTATTCAATTTACGGAATTTATTATTGTCTCAACATTGTCGTGAATGATCAGAAATCAGCGGAATCAATATTCATCCGGGCAGTGGAGCCGTTGAACCATTTAGACATATTGCAGCAAAACAGGCTTGTCAAAAGTAAAAAAATCATTGATCTCACCAACGGCCCCTCGAAACTCTGCCAGGCGCTAAAAATTGACAAATTACTTAATGGAATAAATCTTGCCACTAGTGATGAGATATTTCTGGCCAGCGATGGATACCGTCCTGACAAAATCATTAAAACACCGCGCATCAATATTGATTACGCTAAGGAAGACAAGGACAACTTGTGGCGGTTTTATATTAAAGGGAATGATTTTATCTCAAAATAAACCTGCGAGGTCTATCAGACCTGGGAGGTTTTAAAAATGAAGATGATTCCATTTTTTATTCCTCCTAATTTTCAATATTCGAAAATAACCTGACAGGATTTGAAATTGAATTTGAAAATTTGTTTTCAGGGGGAATGATAAAAGTGTTAACTATCTGTTCTATGAGAATTCAAGGAGCAGTGTAAACTTCCCAGGTCTTTTGGAGACCTCGGAAGTTTAAAAAGCCCCGACTACGCCGGGGCTTTATGCAGCAATTATTTGCAATAATACAAAAGGAGGTATTTATCACAATGATAGCAAAATTGCCAGTGAAATTGAATTCAATTTTTCATTAGCGGTGTCGGATCTGCTGAGCAGAATGATCGGTGCTTTAGCACCGATAACTACGCCACCAACTTTAGCGTTACCTAATTTCATCAAAATTTTAATGATAGCATTGCCGGCAGTAATATTGGGTACCAAAAAGGAATCAATGTCACCGGCCACCCGGCTGTGGATGCCTTTCTTATGGGCTGCTTTTTGAGATAACGCCACGTCCATAGCAATCGGACCTTCGATAACAGCCTCACCAAATTTACCCTTTTCTGCCATTTTCTGCAGTTCGGATGCGTCTTCAGTTTCCGGCATTTTCGGATTCACCTTTTCAATGGCGCAAAGGGCACCGATTTTTGGTGCGTCAACACCCAGCGCTTTGTTCATGGCAATCAGTGAGTGCAAAATCGAAACTTTTGTCTCCAGGTCCGGCAGAATATTGATGCCGCCGTCACTGAACACTAATAATTTATCATAGGTAGGTACTTCCGTAACCGCTACATGGCTGAGCACTTCACCGGTGCGCAGGCCATTGTCCCGGTCCAATACCGCTTTCATTAATACCGGTGTTGATATCTGACCCTTCATCAACACATCGGCCTCACCGTCATTGATCAATTTGACCGCTTTTTCAGCGATGGCTTTATCATCGGTTTCATGAATAATCGCCTTTGGGTCGATATTATAATCCAGGTCTTTGGCAATTTTTTTGATGGCCGCGGCATTCCCGATGAAAATACCTTTGGCAATGTGCAGCTTTTCCACTTCTATAATGGCGCGGATCACACTTTCCGACTCCCCGTTGGCAATGGAAATCTTTTTCATTTCTGTAATATTAGAGATCTTTTCTTTTATTTCCTGGAAGGATTTGATCATGATAAAATTCCTTTGTTTATTTTTTATATTCCAATACTTCCTGCTGTTTATCAATTGCCAGAAAACCGCCGCTGGCCAGGGATTCCAATTCATTCTCTCCCGGAATCACCACCTTTTTCCTCGTAATAAAGTTCACCCTCTCCCATAATAATTTCACTGTCAAGTCAGAATGAGCCATACCACCGGTAAAAATAATTGCATCAACCTTTCCCAATAAAGTGGTTGCCATGGCACCGATTTCCTTGGCAATTTGATAAATCATAGCGTCATATATTAATTTGGCTTCCTGATCACCATCTTGCACGCGCCGGACAACTTCCTGCATATCATTGGTACCAAGGTAAGCTTTTATGCCACTATTTTTTGTCAGTTTGATCTTCATCTCTTTAAGGGTGTGTTTCTGCGCCAGCTTGACCAGGCCTTCCAGGGGAAGCGCACCAGCACGTTCCGGAGAAAAAGGTCCCATACCCATCAGCGCGTCGTTGGTATCGATGATCCGGCCATTATGAATGGCTGCAATGGAAATACCACCACCCATGTGTGCCACCACAAAATTACTTTTGGTCTTATCCAGGTTTAATTCTTTACAGGCCTGGCGGACACAGGCATTGATATTCAGGGCATGCAGGCGGCTGCGTCTCTCAATTTCGGGAATGCCGCTGATGCGCGCTTCCGGGATCATTTCATCCACAGTTACCGGATCAACGATAAATGAAGGCACCTGATATTTTTCCGCGATCTGATCAGCCAGGGAAGCACCGAGATTGCTGGCATGAGAAGCATAAACACAATTAATCGTTATCTCTTTCAGATCGTCATTGATCCTATAAATGCCACTGCTCACCGGCCCTACCAAACCGCCACGGCCGACAACAGCCACCAAACGGTTTTCTTTTAATTCTTGCTCAAGAATTTCGTTGATATATTTGGCGCGTAAGGGTAATTGGTCTTTGATGGAATGCATATCCGCAATGGCGGTACCCGAATGATCTATTTTTTCCACATGAATTTTTGTATCGCGACTGAACAATCCTATTTTAGTAGAAGTAGATCCGGGGTTAATGGTTAATACGACGTCTTGGCTCATAATTCTCTCCCGAAATTTTATGGTTCAACTAGTCTTGAAAAGTATCAGACAAAACCAATGCCATTTTTAAGAATTAATAACGGTTCTTGAGGGAAAATTAATTTTCAAACAGGATTATACAGAAAATTATTATCATTTTTAAGAACAAAAATCAATGTTGATAGTAATGCTGTTTTTATTGATTATTATTATTGAAAAGATTGAGTATTTTCATTCTCAGGAGGAGTATTATTTAATATTGAATCACTTTTATAAAATTTTTCGTGGGAAAGAAAATATATAATCTGCTCAATCACTTCATTTTGCCATAATAGAGAAGAATGCAAGCCGGGTAACACAATAAAGTCGGCATATCCATCCAAAATCGTTTCCTGTACACCCACAACACCATCATCATCACCGGGAATTAAGGGATTAAGTCCGTATTTTGTCCCGGTGCCACCGGCAATAATACCAAAGGGAATTTGCGGCACCGGAAAGGTCCGCCAGTAATCATCATGGCCTTTACCCAGTTTCTGGCCGGCATCGCCAAACCGCCATTCAAATAATTTTATATCCTCAAACCGCTCAGCAATGATGGAGCCGTTATTGGGCGGCGATATCATCACCAGGTTTTTAAATTTTGGCTTGGAATGTTCCGACAAATACCCGCGAATGACAAAAGTACCAAGACTATGTACTACAAAATATAGGCTATCATATTGAGATATTATACTGTCAATTGCTGTATCGAGAATCGTTATTGTACTGTCCATGCTCCATTTTGTGGAAGCGTAATCAAAATTAAATACCGAATACCCGGCTTCATGAAGGTTTTTTTCAATGCGCCACATCATGTAAGGTTTATCGGCGATACCATGAACGACCACTGCCAGTTTTTTACTGCCTTCATGAATACGGTAGCGGGATTCTGCCGGCAACAGAGACAGATAACACAAGATTATTAATAAGACCTTTTTCATGAGTAATTATTCCTGTTCACCGCTTTCTTGCACTGATGTATCCGGCTGAGCGGCAGCGGCTTCTTCCTGTTCTTTCTCAAGGATTTTATCCAGTCTTTCCCTGGATTCTTTAGCGCTTTTTGTGTCGGGATGATCATTAATAATCATCTGCAATATTTCTTTTCCTTCTTCGGTTTCTCCCATTTTATCAAGATAGATAACCACGGATCTTTCCAGAGCTGTCAGGCTTTCTTCCGATTTTGGATAATTTTTATAGACTTCCGCATACTGCACCAGGGCATTTTTATAATAATTTTTTTCTTCGTAAAGCAGGCCGGAATTGAGCAGCGCTTTCCGCCCGGCGTCCGTTTGCGGATAACGGTCCTGGATCAAAACATAAACATCCACAGCGGACTGTACGACTTTCAGTTCTTTATGATAAATTTCTGCGATTCGGTTCAGGCTGGTGACCGCTTCATCGTCTGCGGGGTATTTATCGGCAAATTGCCGGTAATAAGAAACAGCCTGTTCGTATTTTTTTAGATTCTCATCATAAATTTTTGCTATCGTCTGCATGCAGACCCGGGCTTTGTCACGGTCGGGAAATTTGTGAATATAAGATTCGTAAGAGGCGATGGCATTTTCATATTCCTTAAACTCATCCTTTTGAATTTTGGCTTTCAAAAAAAGCGCGTCAGCATAAACCGGCTGTTTGGGGTATACGGTCATGAGCTTATCATTTGTTGCCAGCGCTTTTTGCGGATCGCCGTTAACAAAATAACTGTTGGCCATCCAGAAAATCACACGGGCACTTTTATCCTTGTCGGCAAAACGGGTCAGATATTGATTAGCTTCACTCAAAAAAAAGGCTTTGACTTCCGCTTCCGGATAAGAACTTAACAGTTCAACAAAGTCAAAATACCGCTCCCACAATTCCGTCTTTTTTAAGACCGAGTTTACTTTTTTGGAAATAAAGGGTTTCCGGTCTTTATAGTACCGGATCTTCCCGAATTCCGCCAGGTATCGATCAATTGTCAGTGTATAATTTTCACTGCTGTTATAAAGATAGGCATATTTTAAAAATTCCATTTCCGCCTTTGCATACATTTTATTGTCCAGGCTCAGTTCTATTAGATAATCCTGAATTTTTTCACAGTGAGCATCGGGAAAATAGGTTTGTAAATAAGCATTCATTTCCAATAATTGGAATTCAATCAATTTTCCGCCGCCAAACCCCAGCTTGCCGAAAAAAGAACTGCTTTTCTTTTCCCTGTCCTTTAGGTCGGTCAGGTAACTAAAATGATTTGCCTCCACAACAGGATCATAGATTTTTGTTGTGACCTCTGCCGGCTGAGCCGGGACAACCGTTGGTTGTTGTTCCACACGCTTCAAACTATCGGCAAGGGCTTCAATTTTTCGCGCATACTGGTCCCGTTCCACATTGTACTTGTTTAGAAATTTTTGCTTTTGTAATTCAAAATCTGCCTTCAGGGAATCCATTTTTCGCTGGAATTGTTCTGTATAAACAAATTCCAGGGAATCCCGAATAGAATAAATTTTAGTTTCCGTATCTGATTGGGCAAAACCATTGACAAAAAATATCACAAGTAATAGCATGAGACCATATTTTTTCATAATTACCTCTGTTCGAAAATTATTAATTACATATAAATTAGGATTTAGAAAATGTAAAAACAACATAATCCGGCAGCTCTTTGATTTTTAGAGGCAAACTCCTGAAATCCCGGGGCCTTAACAATCCTCAGGAATATTATCTTTTTGCACTATCATTTTTACCATCTCTTTTATATATTCTTTCGTGTTAACTAAAAAAATGAGGCTTAATGATAAAGAAAACCTATGATCTGAAAAATGTTGATCGCGCTGCGGTATTTGGCGTAGGTGATCGCAATCTCAATATACTGGAAAAAAAACTTTCCGTAAACATTATGGCGCGAGGCACCAATCTGACCGTTGAGGGCCTTGATTATAATGTCACGAAATTTGAAGCTGTACTGGAAGAAATTAAACTGGCTGTTAAGCACCGTGGACATATCAATGAAAATGAAGTGGAAACCCTTGTGGACCTGGAAGTCTATGGCGATAAACAGTCGGGGAAAATCGGCTCCGATACCGCCATTATTTTCAAAAAAGACGGGATTGTCAAACCCAAGACACCGGTTCAGGAAAAATATTTTAAGTCCACCCAGGAAAATGATATTGTCTTTGCAATTGGCCCGGCTGGTACCGGGAAAACCTATCTAGCGGTTGCCATTGCCGTTGCAGCCCTGCGCAATAATATGGTGGACCGCCTGATCCTCACACGACCGGCTGTCGAAACCGGTGAAAGCCTTGGTTTTCTGCCCGGTGACCTGAAGGAAAAAATTCAACCTTACCTGGCGCCGCTCAATGATGCCTTATTTGAGATGATGACGCCGGACAAGCACCAAAAACTTTATGAACAGGGAGTAATAGAAATATTACCCCTGGCTTATATGCGGGGACGAACCCTGAATAATGCCTATGTAATTTTAGATGAGGCACAAAACACCACCAGCACGCAGATGAAAATGTTTCTCACCCGCCTGGGTGCCAATTCCAAAGCGATCATCACCGGCGATATAACCCAGATCGATATCCCCAAAAAAAATAAATCCGGACTGGTGGAATCAGAAAAAATATTGAAAAATATTAATGGTATTGATTTTATTTATTTTACCGAACATGATGTGGTAAGGCATAAATTGGTGAAAGAAATTATCAGCGCGTACAATAAAAACTTTGACAAAGAATAACTTAGCCTGCATTATTCATAAAAATATGAATAACTCAGGTTAGTCTAATAACTGATCAAGTTTAATATCATCCAGTGTGTTGGCGATAGAGTTTTCCAGCTTTTGCCAGACTTCCCGGGTGGGACAATATTCTGTCTTTTTACAGATTTCCGGCTTATGAATGCATTCTACCGGATACTCATCGCCTTCCAGCGCGCCGATGATTTTGCGGGCGGTAATTTCAGTGGGCGGAACCGTCAGTTCATATCCGCCGGTGGCCCCGCGGTAGGATTTTAAATAACCGGTTTTTTTTAATGACCGGATTAAGTGCTCCGCATATTTAAGGCTAATATCTTCCTGTTCTGATATATCGCTCAACAGCATAGGCCCTTTGCCATAATTTTTAGCCAGACGTACCATCAATCGCAATCCATATCTTCCTTTTGTCGAAACTTTCAACATATTGACCCCATAAATTAAACTCAATTGGAAGAAAGTAATCTTATTTTTTATATTTTACAAATAAATATAAAGGGCTCCCCGATGCCAGGAAGCCCTAATCCAGAGTAGTTTTCTAAGATAGAAAAAGGAGATTATCTATTTTAACTGTTGTTTTCCGTTGCGTCTTCACATCCATTTTCCATATATTCTTCAAAGGAAATCTCTTTTGTATAGCATTCTTCTTTTATGTATTTCAGTACATTGATAAATTTTTCCGGTGGTAAAAAGCCGGGTACCAATGTTATCAGGTTCTGGTCTTTGTCCAGGAAGGCCAGCGCCGGATAACCGGTGACACGGAAAGCCCGGGCCAATTCCGCGGAATTATAGGTGTTACCCAGATAGGTCTGTTCGTCGTCTGTTTCTTCGGCATGAACTTTAATGCGGACGAAATTTTCATCCATATAATTTTTGACGGTCTCTTCAGCAAAGGTCTTCTCATCGAGAACCTTACACCAGTGACACCACTCTGTATAAAAATCTATAAGAACGGGTTTTGATTCTTCGGCCGCCACGGAAATTCCCCGGTCAAACTCATACCAGCCTTCACTATGTTCACTGGATATGCCGAAAGTAAAGACCAAAGCAAGTATCACGACTAATTTAAAAATTCTATTTGGCATCTTTTTCTCCTGATTTTTGGTTTATTATTGTATTTCTGAGTGGCAACAGGGGAAAAGGTTACAAAACCAGTTCAATCATTTTTGATTTTGTATCTCTTCTATTTTTCCTTAGGTTTGTGCTAATGTGAATTTTTATTTTACTATGGGATATTAAACATGAATAAAGAACCCAAATGGCTGGCAATTGCCAAACAATTACAACTGATTTCCCAGGCCGGACTGGCCTATTCAAAAGATAAATACGATATCGAGCGGTTTCAGCAGATACAGGAAGTCTGCGCGGAAATTTTCGCCCATCACTCGAATATTGATAAGACAGAAATTCAAACTTTATTTGACAATCAGGCCGGTTACCCCACGCCAAAAATCGATGTTCGGGCCGCTATTTTTCAAAAGGATAAAATTTTGCTGGTGCAGGAAAAACTGGATGGAAAATGGGCTCTCCCCGGTGGCTGGGCCGACAGTAATTTATCCCTGAAAGAAAATCTCATCAAAGAAGCGCAGGAGGAAGCCGGTGCCACCATTACGCCCAAAAAAATAATTGCTGTTCACGACAGAAAAAAGCACAATCAACCACCAATCCCCTTTGGTGTCTATAAAATATTCGTGCTCTGCGATCTGATCAGCATGGCCTTCAAACCCAATATCGAAACCGCTGCCGCCGGGTTTTTTTCTATGGAAAATATGCCGGCATTATCTACCGGCAGAAATACGGCGGCACAATTGAAAATGTGCTTCCACGCATATAATAAGCGGGACAACAATACTCTTTTTGACTGATCCCCTTTTCTTATTGCGAACCTGTATGACAAAACAATATTTTTACCCACTTCGCCTGAATTATTCAATTTTCATAAATTGTCATCTGCAGGGAGACTGAACCTACCTGAATAGTTACCATGCATTATTCGTAAAAATATGAATAATTCAGCCTACAATAAGTTAAAAAAGTGTTCATAACTTTTCCCACACTAAAATTTTTCTTGATATAAATATTTAGAACCCTTAAATAAAGAAACTATATTAATGGAATAATAAATGATAAACTCATGTATAATATTTAAGTTGATTATTATAAATTTTCATAAGAAATCAAGCCAACATACAGACTTGCAATCACGAGGAGGCGTAAATGTCTGAATCAACTGATTCCCGCAACCACAACCCCGTACCGGAACTTAACAATCAGGATATCATCGATAATGCCCCTATCGGCATATTCACTACCACGCCCGGAGGCCGCTTCATCTCGGCTAATAGGGCTATGGTCAAGATGTTCAGGTACGAAAGCCCGGAAGAAATGATCGCCTCCGTCACAGATATTGCGACGCAGATGTATGCTGATCCTGGTGACAGGGAAGAATTCACACGGTTGATGGAAAAACATGGAGAAGTATTAAACCGCGAATACCGGTTGCGACGCCGGGACGGCACCGAGTTCTGGAGTGTTATCAATGTACGCGCGATACGGGACGAATCAGGGCGGATTGTGGCTTATCAAGGGTTTATGGCGAATATTACCGAACGTAAACAGACGGAGAAAGCCCTGCGCGAAAGCGAAATGCGATTCCAAAAAATGCTGGGTGT
This sequence comes from uncultured bacterium, assembly GCA_964498725.1. Classification (GTDB taxonomy): domain Bacteria; phylum Fidelibacterota; class UBA2242; order UBA2242; family JAFGTP01; genus JAFGTP01. The sequence continues at coordinate 12,454 of CAZCHS010000088.1, forward strand.
TGTCCCTGATATGATTTCGATTCAAAATCCAGAAATGGACATTCTTTACAGCAACTGGCAAGGCTTTGCCGCGGTACCGGCCAATCAGCGGAAATTACAGACCAAATGCTATAAAACGTACCGTAACTTTGATGATATCTGTCCGGACTGTCTCGCGAAATCCGTTCTGGAAACCCGCAAACCCGTTCATGAAGAAACGCGGTTGCCGGACGGAACATGGTATGATATCCGTGTCATCCCGATTTTTGATAAAGAGAATAATATTGATATGTTTATGGAATGGGTTCGAGACATCACTGACCGTAAATTAGCAGAAGAAACGTTACGCTCAAATTATGGCATTCTTCAAATCGCCGGTGAAACTGCCCGACTCGGCGGTTGGAGTGTTGACCTGGAGAAAAACATCTGCACCTGGTCAGATGCCGTGGCAGATATTCACGAAATGCCTCACGGGTACGCGCCGCCTGTAGAGGACGCCATTAATTTTTATGCACCCGAGTGGCACGATAAAATCACAGAGGTTTTCAATGATTGCGCCCAAAAGGGCATTCCCTATGATGAAGAAATGGAGATCATCACTTCCAAAGGGAAACGCGTCTGGGTCAAAGCTATCGGCAGAGCGGTAAAAAATGAAACCGGCAAAATTATTAAAGTACAGGGCGCATTTCAGGACATTACAGAATACAAGCAGGCGGAAGAAAAGCTACATCATTCTCACAGGTTAATGAAGTACATCATTGAGCATACTCGAAGCGCCATCGCGGTTCATGACAGAGACTTGAAATATATTTATGTAAGTCAACGCTATCTTGATGAGTACAACATCAAAGATAAAGATATTATCGGCAAGCATCACTATGAGGTATTCCCCGATTTGCCCCGGAAATGGCGGGAAGTACACCAGAAAGCACTGGCAGGAGAAGTATTAAGTGCGGAAGACGATCCATATGAACGGGAAGACGGCTCTGTGGAATGGACACGCTGGGAATGTCGTCCCTGGTACGAATCAGATGGTTCTATTGGTGGTATAATCATTTATACGGAAGTTATTACCGAACGCA
>CAZCHS010000088.1:13614-14885 GCA_964498725.1 uncultured bacterium
ACCGAACGCAAACAGAGAGAACAGGTATTAACAGAACAAAAAGAATTGCTTGCGGCGATCTATCGCAACGCGCCCCTGGTCATGATGGTGGTAAATGCCGACCGGCGTATTCAACAGGTCAATGGATTTGCGGCACAATTAGTAGATCGAAAGGTAGAGGAAATGCTCGGTTTGCGGGGTGGTGAGGCACTGCGATGCATGCATGTGCTGGATGACCCGAAAGGCTGCGGATTCGGTGAATTTTGCCGGCAATGCGTTATTCGTAATACCGTACTTGACACCCTTGAAACCGGCAAAACAAATTTACAGGTAGAAGCGCCCTATTTTTATCAAGGGGAAGACAAGCAAATTCAGAAAATGACCTTCCTGACATCCACATCGCCCATTATGGTAAAGGGTGAGCGTATGGTTTTGGTGACCTTGCAGGATATTACGAACCGTAAGCAAATTGAAGAAGCATTACGCCGAAGCGAAGAAATGATGCGCAATTCGCAATCGGTAGCACATATATGTTCTTATTCGACAAATCTGAATGTCGATGAGATAAAAAAAAGCGCATGGATATGTTCGCCGGAATTTTACAAAATATTTGGAATAGACGAAACCTATCCGCATACCATAGAGGGGTGGACAAACTTTATTCATCCCGATTACCGCGAACAAATAGTCGATTATCATAGATCTGTTATACAGGAAAGAAAATTTTTCAACCGAGAATATAAGATAATCCGTATTAACGATGGTGCCGAACGCTGGGTCCATGGTACCGGAAAACTTGAGTTTGACGAAAAGGGCAACCCCATCAGAATGCATGGGGCAATACAGGACATCACCGATCGCAAACAGGTGGAAGCGGAAAAAGAAAAATTGCAAACCCAGTTGACCCAGGCCCAGAAAATGGAATCCGTAGGCCGGCTGGCCGGCGGAGTGGCCCATGATTTCAACAATATGCTGAGCGTGATTCTCGGTCATGCGGAGATGGCGCTGGAAAAAATAGACCCCGAACAGCCACTTTTTGAGGATTTGCAGGAAATTCGCAAGGCTGCCGAGCGATCCGCGGACCTGACCCGGCAATTGTTGACTTTCGCCCGCAAACAGACGGTGGCACCCAAGGTCATCGATCTGAACGAGACCGTGGCAGGAATGCTCAAGATGCTGCGCCGGCTCATCGGCGAAGATATTGATCTGGCCTGGCGACCCGGCAAGAAGCTCGCGCCGGTCAAGATAGACCCCTCACAAATTGACCAGATCCTGGCCAATTTATGCGTTAA
>CAZCHS010000089.1:0-14705 GCA_964498725.1 uncultured bacterium
TGAAAATCATTCTATGAATTTTTCAAAATAGTTTTTTAATATGTCTTTGGTTAAATGTTAATTTTATTTGTTTTTCTTTAAAAATTTGAAAAATCATTAAAAATTCAGGTTTACATTAGTTCATTGGTGATATTGTCAAATCTTTCGATAATATTCAGATGCTGTGTACACACCTGCTCACAAAGGCCGCATTGAATACATTTATTAATTTCTGCCTGAAAGTCAATGCCTTCCGTGCCCTTATACCAGCGCGCCCAGGCCTGAAACCGCTCTTTGCCCTGCATAATATAAGAATTATAGGCCCGCATAATGGCGTCGATAGCGATATTTTCAGGACATTTATTGGTGCAGTACTGGCAGGTGGTACAGATACCTTTTAATCCCTCCAGATATTTTTCTTTCAAACCACTCAGCTGTTCCGGTTTAAAAATTTTCAAATAATTAATTGTTTTGATGTTTTCGACAATATATTCTTCTTTTTCCATGCCCGAAAGCGCCACGGTGATTTCCGGTTGTCCCATAACGAATGCCAGAGCAGTTTGCACCAATGACATCTCAGTGTTGGAGTTTTGCAGGCGCTGCTTAAAATAATCCTTGTTTCTGGGGATCAGCCCGCCGGCCAGAGGGTTCATTACCAAAACGCCCATGTCTTTTTCGGCCGCCCGTTTGATGGCTTTTTCCTGGCGGGGAAAATTGGTGATATTATAGCCCACCAGCATTCCTTCGAAAACATCGTCATTGATGATCTGAATATTTTCCTCACCGGAAGCATGAGTAGAATAGATAATATGATCGATGAGTCCTTCTTTTTTCGCCTGCATCGCGCCTTCGTAAGGGCCGCCTTTCTTCATCACCTCTTTGTAATGATCCGAATTCATGATGGCCCACATGTGATAGAGGGGAACGCTATCCTTGTCAATCCGTTTCAGGGAAGTTTCAATTCGTCGCCGCACATCATCGGCAGTGTGGTCTTCCAGGTACAGTCCGCTTTTGGTGCCCCAGTAATAGGGAAGTGGATTTTTAACATCTTTATTTCTCCGGTCAATTTCCTTGAGCGCCAGCCCCAGGTATTCTTCACTCTTATCCTTGACATATTCCGGGCCGGTTTCAAAATAATTGATGCCGTATTCATAGGCTTTGGAGATTAGTTTGACAGCTTTTTCGGGATCGCCGTCATTGTAAGGATACCGCGCGCCGCCCATTCCAAGAACAGAAAGGTCCATATTTGTTTTTCCGAAACGGCGATAGACCATCTCCGGTAATGTATTGTCAATTTCACCGGCCACCAGTTTTAGCGGGCCAAGTAAAGTTTCCAGCCAAAGGGCCACCGATGATGCGGCACCCAGTTTTAAAAAATCACGACGATCCAATGTCATAAATATCCTTATAAAATTTTATAGTAATTTTGTGTTGATTTCGTCAAACCGTTCGATAATGTTTAGGTGCTGGGTACATTTCTGTTCACACAATCCGCACTCAATACATTTTTCGATTTCCGCTTTAAAATCCAAATCATGATGTTCCTTCAGCCAGTTGGCACGGCCCTGAAAGTCTTCTTTGCCTTTGAGAATGTATGTATTGTAGACTTCCATGATCCGGTGAACGGGAATATCTTCCGGGCAAACATTACAGTATTCACAGGTGGTACAAATACCTTCCATATCCTGAAGGTATTTCTTTTTCAAAGCCACTAATTCTTCATCATTGAATATTTTCAAATAATTGAGTGTTTTAACATTTTCAATAACATGCTCTTCCTTTTGCATACCTGACAGTGCCACAGTGATCTCAGGTTGTCCCATTACAAATGCAAGGGCTGTCTGCACCAGCGTCATGTCGGTATTTGAGGCTTTCAGGCGGGGGGCGAAATAATCCTGGTTTTTGGGGATCAGTCCGCCGGCCAGGGGATTCATGGCTAATACGCCCATTCCCTTTTTGTGCGCCAACTGGACCGCCTGATCCTGTCGGGGAAAATTGGTTATATTGTAGCCCACCAGCATCCCTTCGTAGGCGCCGTCATTGATAATTTGGGCATTTTCTTCACCGGTAGCATGAGAGGAGAAAAGAATATGATCGATCAATCCCTGCTCTTTGGCCTTTACAGCCCCCTCATAGGCGCCGCCTTTTTTCATGACCCGTTGATAATGGTCAATATCCATAAAACACCACATGTGGTAAAATGGAATTTTATCCTTACCAAGCCGCTTCAGTGATTTCTCGATTCTTTTCAATACCTCATCAGCTGTGGTGTCACCGAGGTTTAATCCGGATTTGGAAGTCCAGTAATAAGGGAGCGGGTTCTTAACAGCTTTATTTTTCCGGTCAATTTCTTTGAGCGCCATGCCCACGATTTCTTCGCTTTTATCCTGTACATATTTAGGCGCTGTATCAAAATAGTTTATTCCTAATTCATAGGCTTTCACCAGCATTTTAACCGCTTCTTCAGGATCTTTACCTTCTTCGTAAGGAAGACGCATGGCGCCAAACCCGAGGATTGACACCTCTTTGCCGGTGGTGCCGAAATGACGGTAGACCATTTCCGGAATGGATTTATCGATTTCACCGGCCACTAAACTCAAAGGTTTAAGAATAGTATCCAGCCATAAACTGATTGATGTTGCTGTACTGATCTTTAAAAAATCACGTCTGTTGATAGTCATAGCGCCTCCAAAATTTGTGTAATTTCTTACATTACAGGGGTTAGTTGTATAAAAAAGTAATTAGTTGTCTAAAAAAAGGAACCAATTACAAAAAAATATAATTGATCGCGAGAAATATATAAAGATTAAAAGTTAAATTTTAATTCGCATTATTCTGGATCGCTTCGATTTCCTGATAGATATGCTCCGGGTGCTCAAACATACGATTGGTCTTATTATCTATGGCCATGATCTTCTTTTTCATCAGTTGAAAGCAATTGCGAATACCGCGGCAATCCTTGTAATCCTGTTCCTGAATTTCCATCTGTCCAAAAGCAGTCCAGAGAATTGATTCGTTATAACTATCCCGGCGGGTAGCGAAAACACGCACCAATCCCTTTCCAAAAAGTGTGGCGATCTGGTTAGCGCGAATGGTCTCAAAAAAAGCTCTGCGAAAATTAAGGTTTGCTTTATGCTCTGTTTTGAGTTCTTTATGTTTTTTTTCAAATATTTTTTCCAGCTCTTTTGTTTGGGCAATCAGATTTCTGTCATAGGCTGTATTTTCCGCAGACGCCACAGTCTTGTATTCCCGCTCAATTTTATTAATGTCAATGAGTTGATCATTGTACTGTTGGACGGTTTCCGCCAGTCGTTTTTGTGTTTGAATGGAGACTTCTTCACCGGATTTTTTCTGGGCCTCAATGACTTTAAGCAGATTTTGATAACTCTCCCTGACATTAAATTTTTTATTCTCAATAATTGATTTATCGATTATTTCATTGGGGGCAAAAACATCGATCTCATTTTTGGTTAAGAACCTATGTAATCGTTGGTTGATATTGCTGATTTTTATCTGCTTCAAATTTTCTTTCAGTTCCACCAGTTCTTTACGTTTGTTATTTTCAATTATACTATAGCCGATCTTATAATTTTTTAGATTTTCCTTAAAACTGTTAATAGTCTCATCTTCGATGATCTTGATCAGCCGGGTAATGGATTTATAGCTGGTGTAATTCTTTTGCAGAACCTGGTTTCTAATTTTTTCGTAATTAGCATATATTTCTGAAAAATCTTTTGACTTTCTAAAGGCTTCAAAGGTTTCTTTGTGGTCATCGTGATCTGTGCCCATTAGAAATATAGCTGTTTCCACATCTTCACTGCTGATAAATTTATAAATTTGTTCCGCTTCATCCGATTCGATATTATCAAAGATTTTCCGGGCTTCACGAAAAAAATAATAAGCATTTTCATCTTCGAAAGCGCTGAGATAGAGGCCAATTTTTAAATATTTTAACCCTTTTTCATGATTCCGTAAAGCAGTGATTTTTGCCAATTTTCTAAGATTTTGATCAGGTTCAAAACTGTAGGTGAACAGTAACTCTCTACTCTTCTGATTATCAATGGAATACATGTTGTTTTTTATATCGGTCAGCATTGATTTAAGCATACTCATAATTAAATCTCAGAATAAAATGATTAAAAGACTATTGATATATTTTTTTTCACACTACTATAAATTATCTTATCGGCTATTTTACTGTTTTTTTGAATGAAATAACTTTTGGTCTTTGTTTTTGGTTTAGCTTCCTGCATTTATTAATTTAACGCATGATAAGATTGGTTGTTTTTTTACGATATATTTGTCTGTTGCTGTTAATGTCAAGTATTGGTTTGGCTGATAGTTATGTAAATGAAAAGGGAGAGTTGATTGTTTATGGAAAACCTTTTTTTGTAATGGGTTTTTTTGCCGATTCCTACTCCTCTTCTTATAATGATAAAATGGAAACCATTGATTCTCTCAGTCGTGCTGGTTTTAATGTGATCAAAACCTCGGCTATGGGCGCAAAATGGCAGCGAGACAATCATTTTAAAAAAGCTAATGAGCGTGGTGTTAAATTGATATACGATGGCGCGCAAAACAATGAATGGCGGGATTTTCATCTTAATGTAATGAATACCTGTCGGAATAAAGAAGCCTTGCTGGGCTGGTATATCGTGGATGATTCCCACGGTGTTGATCCCGATACGATCAAAATGTATCACGAGCAGGCAAAAGCAATTGATTCTACTCATATCACCACCCATTCCATGGCACTCTCCTGCTGGAATGATTATGGCTCTGATCATATCCGGAAGCGGATCCCCTATTGTGATGTTTTACAAATGCAATCCTATCCCATCGGCAAAGAACCCATTGAAGAGGTTTACCGGGATATGCGCACAACACTAGCAGCTGTTGAGCCTTACAATAAGCCGGTTGTGGTTGACCTGCAACTTTTCAACTGGCAGCTCACCGGCCATGACTGGGGACGCTGGCCAACGCCAAAAGAAGCGCAACTCATGACCTGGTTGGCGATTGTCGCCGGTGTGGATGGATATCTTTATTATAGCTATTACGACCGGCTGGCTGAACCTGACCAGTCACTTTGCTTTTCTCAACCGGAATTGTGGAAGACCGTCAAAGCAACTGCCGCTAAAGTCAATGCAATTAAACCGGTTTTGCTGGATCATATCAAATTCATCACCTTCAATCCTAAAGCAAATTGCTATTACGGCCACTGGATCACTGAGGAGCATTCCACAATCATTGTTATCAATACCCATCAGACTGATTCATTGTCCCTGACAATACCTGTGGTAAAAGAGCATGATCAGATAAAGGGACTTTTTGATAATGATCATGGGTCCTTTGGTATTGACAATGGCCTTTTGAAAGGATCCATTGATCCGATGAGCATAGAGTTTATCCGCTTATTGCCATCAAATACAAAGATTCATGATGAGCCGCTTCCCACGGATTTTGATTTCAATATTTTTCCCAATCCGGGCAACAGCCGGCTGAATATATCACTCAATGCAGAGGTCAACACTCTCTACCAGATCAATATTTATTCGCTGCAGGGTAGACTTATGGAAAAGATTACGGGAAAGAAAACCTCAATTGACAATACCACGATTAACATTCCATTTCAGGATAACCCGGCCGGTGTTTATTTCGTCCGGGTTAAAATTGGTGATGATTTGTTGGTTAGAAAATGGACTTACCTGCCATGAAGGTCTACTGGAGCGCGACTTTCTAATCTGCAATTAGAAAGTTAAAGAAAAAAATGCGCAATACAATTCCGCGCTCCTGTCGATTTTCGGAAGTTGACAGGTCGTAGAACACGCATCCTGCTTGTTTATCAAATTATTCGGTCGATCCGAATGATTTGATTATAATCGAAGTCGAAAGTAATACATAATTTTTATTTTTGTCTGTTGAAGGTATTTATTTTTTCCTACCGGATAAAAATCAAAGACAATTTTAACTTAAATTATTGCTTTTATTTTACTTTTTTTCTTGATAAAAAAAGTAACAAAAAAATCAAGGCTGTATAAAAATTACCTAAAATTCAAATTCACAGGCTAGATTTCATAAACTCGCTTCATTCTTTTGATGTAAATAATTTAATCAATCATCTACTAGTGAGTATTTTAGGGGGTTAAGGTTTATGCAATGGCACGCTCAAACAGTATGAAATCTTTAACGCCTGAAAATTTAAATTTTTTAACGGTAATTTTTATAATGCCGAAAAAAAAAGGAAAGAATCCAAATAGTAACCTGTTGAAAAAACTAATTTGGAAAATTCATAGAATGATATTTAGGTTAATATATATTTACCTCATCATTTCGCCATCTATCAACCTGGCATACAGTTTATTACAAGGATCATTACAAATAATTTGTTAATATCTCCAAGTCGAAAGGAATCTTTTTCATAGTTAACCCTTTTGGTCTATTTCAACGCGTCAAACAAAATCTCCACCGGATGATAGGCATCCCTTCCGGTGCCGTCCTTGATCTGATGGCGGCAGCTGGTGCCGGGCGCCGATATAATGGTTTCCGCCGGTGTTTTGCGGACTTCCGGAAACAAGACTAATTCTCCCACTTGCATGGACAACTCGTAATGTTCTTCTTCATAGCCAAAAGCCCCTGCCATTCCACAGCAACCGGACTCGATTTCCACCACTTTATAATTTTTCGGGATAGAGAGCATAGCAACCATTGGTTGGGTGGAAGCAACGGCTTTTTGCTGGCAGTGTCCGTGAACTTTGATGGCTTGTGGTTGATCCGTAAAGTCCTCCGGCTTGATCTTGCCTTTTTTCAGTTCGCGCATAATGAATTCTTCAAAAAGGAAGCTACATTCCGCCAGACGTTTTGCGTGTTCAAGCAGGTTCTTGTTCGCTAACTCCGGATATTCATCCCGGAAAGCAAGAATTGCCGAGGGTTCGATACCTACCAGCGGCGTTTTTTCGTTGACTAAATCTTTCAGCAGGCGAAGGTTTTTGTTGGCGATCTTTTTCGCGCGGCGCACCATGCCTTTAGAAAGGTAGGACCGTCCGCTTTCGATATGTTTGGGTATGACCACTTCATACCCCAATTTTGTCAATAAACGAATGGCTTTGACACCGATATCGGGATCATTGAAATTGGTGAATTCGTCATTAAAAAGATAGATTTTACCGTTAGGAAATTCTCCTTTACGATTGTTTTTACGGTCCCATCGGTGCAGACTTTGGCGCGCCACACCCGGGACACTGCGATTGGTGGTGAATCCCAATAATTTTGAGACCCATTTCGCGCTCAGGAAATAATTGGTGACAGGCGGTAGGATCGATCCCAGGGCATAGGCTTTGGCGATATTCCCGATTAAAAATGACCGAAAAGGAATGCCGTTGGCATCATAGTAATGCTGCAGAAATTCCGCTTTTAGTTTCGCCACATCCACAGAAGAGGGGCACTCGGATTTGCAGGCTTTACAGGAGAGACACATATCCATGACCTCGTAGATTTCCTTGTGGTCAAAGGGGTTTTCTTTTTTCGAGCGGGAGAGGTATTCCCGCATGATATTGGCCCGGGCGCGGGTGCTGTTTTTTTCATCCATGGTGGCCATGTAACTGGGGCACATGGTGCCGCCGATTTTATGGGATTTTAAACAGTCGGCCGATCCATTACATTTTTCAGCAGCCGCCTGAATGCCCAGGGTATTGGAAAAATCAAAAATAGTGTCAATTTCACGAAGTTTGGAGCCCCGTTCGTAGCGAAGGCTGCGATTCATCTGCGGCGTGTTGACGATTTTGCCGGGATTAAAAATATTGTCCGGGTCCCAGGTTTCTTTGACCTGCTTACAGAGATTATAATTATTTTCGCCGATAATGATGGGAATGAATTCGCCACGCAACCGGCCGTCACCGTGCTCGCCACTCATGGAGCCGCGATATTTTTTCACCAGTTTTGCAACCTTTTCTCCGACAGTGTGAAAGAGCTCCACATCTTCCGGATCTTTGAGATTCAGTAATGGGCGAAGATGGATTTCACCGGAGCCGATATGGGCATAAAAAACGCCCTCAAGATTATGCTCATCCATAATTTTTCGATATTCCGCCATATAATCCGGCAGATCTTCGGGCATAACAGCAGTATCTTCGATAAAGGCTTCGGCTTTTTTCAAACCGGGAATATTGGACAATAAGCCAAGGCCGGATTTGCGCAGATCCCAAACCTTGTTGACATCTTCATTCAGTACCAGGGGAAAATGGTAACCCATTCCTACATTTCTCATGGCCGCTTCTACATCCTGAGCCAATTTTTCCAGTTCTTCATGGCTGTCACAGGCAAACTCAATCACCAGAATACCGGCCGGCTCCCCCTTAATAAAAAACCTATTTTTCCTTTGCCCGATACTATTTTTAGTGGCATTGAGAATTTTGTCATCAATTAGTTCCACAGCACCGGGGTTGAATTTAAGAGCCACTAAATTAGCGCGGAATATTTCTTCCATGGTTTTAAAATGAGCGCAAACCACGCCTTTGTGTTTGGGCGGCAATGGCACAAGATTGAGTTTGATTTCCGTAGTAAAGGCCAATGTTCCCTCACTGCCGGCCAGTAACTTACAAAAGTTAAATTTTTCATCCCTGTCACTGAATACTTCTGATTCCAGCAACAGATCCAGGGCATAGCCATTATTGCGGCGGTTCAGTTCCGGCCGCGGATATTCTTTGCGAATTTCTGCCGCGTTTTCCGGATCAGATAAAATCTCTTTAATATGGCGATAAAGCTTGCCTTCATAATTTTTCAGGGCGCATTTTTCATCAAATTCCTGTTGGGTCAGAGGCTTGAAATGCACATCGCTGCCATCGGCGAGAATGGCTTTCACTTCCAGGGTATGGTCGCGGGTTGAGCCATAGAGTATAGAGTGGGAACCGCAGGAATTATTGCCCAGCATACCAGCCATTTTACAGCGGCTGGATGTCGAGGTTTCCGGACCGAAAAAGAGACCATGTTCAGCCAGGAACATATTGAGTTCATCCAGAACAACACCGGGCTCGACGCGAACCCATTTTTCTTCGGTATTCAGTTCGATGATTTTGTTAAAATGGCGTCCCACATCCAGGACGATTCCTTTTCCGACTACCTGACCGGCCAGCGATGTTCCGGCGGTTCGGGGAATGATTGGCGCCTTGTTATCTGAAGCATATTTGATTGCCAGGCGAATGTCTTCAATCGTTTTCGGGCGCAATACTGCTAATGGTTTTTCCCGGTAAACCGATCCGTCGGTGGAATATAGTATCTGGTGGATATTGTCTGTAAAAATTTCACCCTGAAAATTGTCACGGATTTCCTCAAACATCTGGCTTCTCCTCTTTTTGAATTATATAAATTTAAATGAATTAGGGAGGTTTCACAATTCTTATTCCAAAGCTATTTTATTAAAAAAGGAATAGCATAAGTTTGCTCACCAGACAACTGAAAAATATATTGATGCAATATATAAAGTATTCGAGGGAACTGGAACCTTGTGTGAAAATTACACACCGAAAAAAATGGCACCGGGGTACCCGGCCAAACTGGATTTCGTCGGCTATATTAGTTGCTGGCCAATTCAATTGGTAAAAAATGTGATTGGCATAAAAAGGAATTGCATTGATAAAACCATCACCTGATGCTTTCAACATGAGGATAAAAATGGTGATAAAAATTTATCAATGGGAAAGGACAGGGGCTCTGTGATTTGCAATGCTCATAAAAAAGATGAAAAGCGGGAAATGTCAATCCAAACAGAAACTCCTTTTGAATTGATCATCAGAAATGAACAGTATAAACAAAAATATACAATTTCATCGGGAAAGTAGAATTAATATATTTTTTTAATATGTAAAATTTATTACTCAATTTCTTTACATTAATTTTTCTGTTTTATAATATTTTAGTTCCTGTGTATTTCATCATGACAGACTGTACAAACTGTAATTAGATTATCTTCAGTATTTGAACCTCCTAAGGCATGAGGTTTTTTATGGTGAAGTTCCAAATGACGTGGATCAGATCTATTCCATTTAGAATGTGACCAATTGCAAATAGTACATTTATAATTATCTCTTTGCAATACTTTTCTTTTAATATTATCAGGGATCTTACGATCATGCTCCGGGCTTTGTCTGTCTGCCTCTAAAAGATATACACCAATTTCAAGGTTAGGGCAACCTGTATTACGAGTAACAACAGGCCAACCATATTCAGTTCTTAACTCACGTGTACGTCTTGCCCATTCCGATTTATCTTTTGCTAAATATTTTAACTCTTCTCCTGTTACTTTTTGTCCAACATTTTTTCTTAGATACTTCAATATTTTTTCACGAACAGAAATGTCTTCTCTTCTTATTTCATTTGCGATATTCCATCTTAGGGCTGCTTCTCTATCTTGTTTTTTCGAAAATAAAATATAATCAGATGGATTCATTGCATCAACATCAATATTATTTAATGGGAACTCGCCCTCTTTTGACATTTGCTTTGCAGTTAAGCCACTTACAATTGACCAGCCAAATTGAACTTTTAATTCTCTAACTCTTCTGGCATACTCTTGAATTCCTGAAACAACAATCAATTCATCTCCGCTAATGACAACACCAGGATATTTTTTGAAATAATGTAAAATGCGCTCCCTTGCACTACTTGCAATTTTATTTGGTATTAAAGATCTGCCTAATTTTCGTATTTCATTAAAACAGGGTACAAGAGCAAGCACTTTATTGCGCAAATCATCAGATTTTAATTCTTCTTCAAAATTAGCGAGCATATTTAGTAATTTTCTTTGAATTTTTTCTGGTTTAATTGAACTGATATTACACCTCTTCATTTAGAAACATTTTTAATTTATTTTTGAGATTTTCAATTTTATTAATTTCACAAGTCCATACAATCAGTACTTTCCATCCTATATCCTTTAACTGTTTTAATATCTTTTTATCTCTTTTTTTATTACTGTCCAATTTTTTTGACCAAAATTTTGTATTTGTTGATGGACGTTTAGATCTACGACAATTTTCGTGACTATGCCAAAAACAACCATGTACAAAAATTATTTTTCTATGTTTAGGCAATACTATATCCGGCTTACCGGGTAAATTTTTTTTGTGTAACCTAAATCTATAGCCCATTTTATGAAGTATGGATCGAACTATAATTTCCGGCTTTGTGTTGCTATCACTTATATTCGACATTATTTCACTTCGTTTATCTTTTGAAAAAACATCCATTATTTAAACCTACGATCAAGTAATATTCTAACAACATCTGCTACTCGTGCTGCAAGAAGTGGGGGGACAGCGTTACCAATTTGTTTTGCAATTTCAATCTTTGTACCTATAAATTGGAAACTATCAGGAAAACTTTGAAACCTTGCAGCTTCTCTATGTGTTATCGGGCGATGCTGTACAGGATGAAGGTATCGACCTTTTTCAGGTTTATAAAATTCTGTGCGTATGGTAACTGAAGGTTTGTCCCACCACAACCTTCCAAACAAATCAGTACCACCGGTCTTTTTTTTAATCCAACATTTAGGTGTCAATTCCGGGGCAATTCTCTGCAAATCAAAACGATTCATTCCTTCTTTGGGGATTACCCTATACCTTTTTTTGCTAAGTTCAGTTGGGTTTCTACCAAAATGTAAATCTAAAGGAGGAGATACATTACGTATAATTGTACCTTGGGGGGGTGGCAAATCACTAATTGCATCTCTTACAGTTCTCCATCTTAAAGGTTTTTCAAGAAATTCTTTTTTGTTGAATATAATTGATTGTTGTTTCTTGTTCTTATTAGGATTGAAATGGGTTTTTCTTGGAGGGAATAAAATTGATGGATCTGCAAACTTGCAACCTATTATAAAAGCTCTAGTTCTTGTCTGGGGAACACCATAATCTGCTGATATTAATTTATCTTGCCATACTTTAAAACCCAGTGCCTCGGCAGCACCAACTATTTCGCCATGTTCGAAGGTTCCTAAAAGTTGTGGAACATTTTCCATAACAAATATTAAAGATTTGGATCTTTCTACTACTTCAAAAAATGGTCGCCATAATTCCTTACGTGGATCATTCTCACGTTTTTTATTTAATAGACTAAACCCTTGACATGGTGGCCCTCCTATAACAACATGGGCTTTTGGAATAATATTCTCTTTTTTATTTAATAATGCTACAATATCTCCACCAACACAATTTGGTTCAAAATTTTTATTATATGTATTTACACAATGTTGATTAAAATCATTAGCCCATACATGTTTAAAAGGTTGACCAAAAACTTCTGAAAAACCTAATGACATGCCACCTGCACCTGAAAACAAATCAATTAGGTGATATTTTTTCTGCCTTTTAGGCATTTTACTGTTTGAACGTTTTTTATAAGTTACTTCATCTTCTTTAAGAAGATTTGATTTATCAAAATTGGATAAAATATCATAATGAATCATAAAAAAAGAGCCTCAAATTATTAATAAATTTGTGTAACTAAATATATTTTATTTCTAACAATTTTCAAATTGTATTTTTAATAGGATTTGTCTTATTTTAAACTAAAAAATTATTTAATTAAACATTTATTAAACAATAAAATATGTGCAATTTATTGTTTGTAAAAATTATGCAATAAATAAAGTAAATTTAAATCCTATTTTGCTAGATTAATGACATGGATTTAATCTATAGTTTAGCCTTTTGTGTATGTTTAGCTGATGATTATAGAAATAAATTAATACAGCACCTCAAAGGTCTTCACATATACCACTTCGCAGGCGTGATTGCCGGTGTCCTTGCGGGAGAGCGAACTCTGCCATGACCAATTCGGCGCGACGACCCGCACCAGGTAGCCGGTGAATTTTACAATATCGCCTTCATCTGCCTGCAATACTTTTTTGCGAATTATTTTGCTGGCGGGAATGATATGCATATTGGCGCTGGACATCTCTATTTCCCGTCGGGGAATAGGAAAAGTTTTGGTTTTCCAGTAATACCAGCGGCCATGCTGGGATATTTTTATAGCCTTAACCACTCGCCGGTCCGACATTGCGCCCCAGCCCATAGCAAAATCCACTGGTGAAATTTTTGATTCCTTCCCCCAGAAATACCGTTTCTTGGCAAGGATTTTTCCGGTAATCGAAAAATTCGCCAGAGGAATGTAAGTGTATTTATCCCGGGTAATAGGCATGGCGAGGTTTTCTTTGGTCTGAACTGGCGGGTTCGGGGCGAGCATGCCGGGCGGTAATTTGGGATCAAACAGATGGGGTTTAACAAACAAAAAAGCAAAGATGATAATAATGGTCCCTAAAATACCAATAATGACCTTTTGAACTTTATTATCATCTCCGTTGTACATCAGCACGATCCTATTTTATAATTACAGCAGTTCCATAGGCCAGCAATTCCGCCGCCCCCTGCATGACCGGCGCAGTTACAAAGCGCATCGTCACAATGGCGTTGGCGCCTTTGGCTTCGGCTTCCGCTACCATGCGATCGATAGCTTGTTCTCTTGCTTCCGCCAGCATCTTGGTGTATTCACTGATTTCGCCGCCAACGATCTGACGTAATCCGGCTAAAATGTCTTTACCAATATGGCGGGCGCGGATGGTATTGCCCCGTACCAATCCAAGGGTTTGGACTATTTCTTTATCTTCAAAAACATCCTGTGTTGTGATCAGCATTTTTTTATCTCCTATTTATCGACATTTTTTGAATAGTAATCATCTTCTTTGCTTTCCAGCCGTTCTTTGAGAACTTTAATGAACAGCAGCCCGAATCCGACGATAATAATTAATCCAATCAGGCCATAGGGCATTGCTACGATTAAACCGGTGAAAATGGCGACAAACCACATCACCGCAATTATTCCCAATAACACATATCCTGCTTTTTCCATTATTTTATCCTCCTAATATGATCCATAAATTATTCCTTATTTCGTGATTTACAAATAAAAAATGCATATATGAGATTAAGCGGCGAATCATTATATTTATAAAAAGTGAGGCGGATATGAGTATTCTGATCAAAAACGTTTTGGTTGATAATGAGATTAAAGACATCGCAATTACAAATAATAAAATCACTAAAATCCAAAAAGATATAGCCGAAAATTATGATAAAATAATCGACGGCACCGATAAGCTGGCACTGCCGGGATTCTATAACACTCACACCCATGCCGGCATGACATTGATGCGAGGCTACTCCGACGATCTACCGGTGATGCAGTGGCTGCAGGAAAAGATCTGGCCCCTGGAAGAGAAACTGACTGAAGAAGATGTTTATATCGGCACCAAACTGGCCTGCCTGGAAATGATCAAAACAGGCACTGTGTTTTTTAATGATATGTACTGGTACTTTGATGGTATGCTCAGGGCGGTAGAGGAAATGGGACTGCGAGGGGCTGTCAACAGCCTGATCATTGATCTCAACAAAGCGGAAAATTTTAAAAAGCAGCAGGATATTATTCACAGAGAATATGAAAAATCCCGGAATACCAGTTCCAGAATTCAGTATGTTATCGGCGCTCATTCTATTTACACTGTTTCCGGGCGTACGCTGAAATATTGCGCGGAATTTGCTGAAAAGCACGATCTGATCCTCCATATCCATGTTTCGGAGTCAGAGCAGGAAGTGCAAGACTGCCTGAAATTACATCACATGCGGCCGGTGGAATACCTGGATAAAATTGGTTTTCTGGGGCCCAATGTGGTGGCTGCTCAT
>CAZCHS010000090.1:0-14374 GCA_964498725.1 uncultured bacterium
TATAAAAATGGCAGATAAACAGACAATAGGAATTGTCTGTTACAGGAGGCTAAAATATACCTGAGTAGTTACACCGTGTTAATCTGCATTATTCATGAAAATATGAATAATAACCACTTCGTGCAAGAATCAACTTGATTCACTTCAAAAACTTTTCAGGACTTTACCGGGTGCTCTTTTTCCACACATTTAATATTCAGATCTTCCAGTTTTTTCAGCACCGGCAAGTAGATTTCCTTCTTCACCGGTATCTGAACACCAATTAAGTCAATTTCTCCCTTGAGGATCAATTCCGCGCCAATAGCTGCCGGTAATCCAACGGTTCGTGCCATGGCGGTATCGCCATTTTCAATTCCATAATCGATCAGTGTGGAGGTAATGCGCTTTTTTCCTTCGGGAAGTTTTGCGATAAAATCATGAAAAAGAACGATCATATCCCGTTCGCCGGGCTGATATTCCATTTTTTCCAGGAAAGTTGCTGTCATGATATCGAGGAGATTTCGAGTGTCGGGAAGTTTTTTATCATCGAAAAGACCCAGCCATTTCAATCCTTCCAGTACTTCGGGTTTGCTGTATTTTCCCAGGTATTCATGGGTTTTCAGCGTGAGATTATCGCAATCATCAGAACAAACCATCTTGCTCATCAGGTCTTTGTAGGTGGCATTTTCCGGCAGGTGGATGGTTTCATCTTTTAGCAGGCCCAGTTTTGCCAATGCATACAATTTATCGCACCAGCCTTTATTGCGAATGGTACCCCGAAACATGGTTTTTGTTTCCTGAATGCCATAAATATCGATATAGGGAAGGGAATTGCGGTTGGGATAGGTTTCAAACTCAGCAAAATCATCCACCTCTAAATCCCAGTGATTGAGAAAGAGTTCCTTGCCATCCACATCGACAATTTTACCATTTTCCAGATATTTGGCATCATTCAGGCCGGCCATCAGAACCCCTCGCGGGGACCAACTGAATTTATACCCAAAGGGATTGTCATCGGCTTCCGGAGCAGGCAGGCCGCCGCAATAGGACCTGAAGGATTCAACCTTTCCGCCTTGCTCATGAATCGCATCAATGATCTTCATGGCAGACATGTGATCAATACCGGGGTCCACGCCAATTTCATTGAGAATGATCACACCGGCATTTTTGGCGGCTTCATCCATTTCGCGCATTTTATCACTGACATAGGATGCAGTGACCATATTTTTTTTATGTTTAATGCAATATCTGGCCACCATGGGATGAAAAATATAGGGCAGCAGACTGATAGCAATGTCATGGGATTTGATTAATTCTTCAACTTTTTGCTCATCGCTGACATCCAGGGCAATGGCTTTGCCGTTGGCGGCATTGCCAATAATATCAGCCGCCCGGGACTGATCAATATCACCCAGGGTCAGTGCAAATCCGTCAATTGATAGTAAATATTTCACCAGGGGACGGGAAACAAGGCCGGCGCCCATTACAATAATTTTTTTCATTAGAATCTTCTCCCTCTTTTTGGAATAAAACTTGTCTTGAAAACTAACCCACTAGAGATATTTTTCCAAATATTTAAAAGCCGGCGTTAACTGGCCTTTGAAAATAATCACAGCTTTTTTTAATTCCGGCGGAATAGTGATTTCGTTGTAATCGCCATCCAGATTACCATTTCGCAATGGTGGAATAAAATCCCGCAGTATATTACTGAAAAATGTTGATGAATCCCGGGATATTTCGCCGGGCAGATTGTCTACCGCCAGTATAGCCGGGCCTTTGCCCTCCAGGCCGCTGGAAATTTCACCGGTATCTGGATTATAAACAAAGAAAGGATCGCCGGAATTGGTGGATTTTTTTGTGCACTCCACACCCCCTTCCACATCGCAGGAAATGTCGCCGATGATTTTCAGGTCTTTCATTTTGTCATAATTAAATTTCACATAATCGCAGGAAACCAGGCGCGGATAGCGTACATCCCAATAAACCCCATTGATCATGATGTTGAGTTTTTCCAAATATTGTGTGAATTTTGATTCATAATGTTCCGGATGGTTGTAATAGTCCATTAAATCAAATTTGCCGTCTTTCCGTCTAACCAGGTCTTTTTCTTTGAAGATCACTTTGTAGATACGGTCTCTGGCCAATTGGGTTTTGTCGGTTGTCACCAACTCATCAGGTGTCAGGGTTTCAACCGGTAGCAGATCAATGATTTCCTGGGCACCAATGGAGACATTGCCATAACCGGTTACCCCGATTATAACGGGAAAGGGAAGCCCTTTTGTTCTAATCTCATTATTGACACTTTTGAATTGTTTTTTTGCATCGGCAATATCTTTATATTCCGTCGCGTATTTAATTTTTTGGAATGGTGTTGAAATGCCTTCCAATCGCAATTTTTCGCCGTACCCGTAAAAGGAGTCAATCATACCGCTAATACCGGCATATTTCCCGAAAAAGACCAGTCGCCTGTTATTTTCATCAATTATTTTTTCATAGTCGATCAGGGTGGCTCTTTTTTCTAAAATTTTTCTCAGAATCGGAATGTTTTCTTTTTGCCCTTTGATGGTGTGGGAAAAAAACATGTATTTTTTGTTATCCAGAAAAAAATCCACCGGGATTTCCTTGACAGCGATTACCATGTCGCAATCTGATAAATCTTCCGTAACAGTCACCCCGATTTCTTCAAATTCCTTGTCTTTGAATGCTCTGATCTTTGATGGTTGAATAAAAAACTCAAGGTCTTTTTCTTTGTTTAGTTTTGCAATATCGGCGGGGACCAATGGCACCCGTCCTTCCCAAATATTTTTATCCTCTCTTCTGATACCTATCTTCATATCACCTCCTTCTTGTGCTACAATTTAAATTTTCAGAGGAAAAATGGAAGTCTTTTTTTACTTTTTTTTATGAGGAGAAAAAACAACTAAATAACCATATGATTTTTCAATATTATATAGGGTAAAAAATAAAAAGCTGTAATTTGAATAAATTTTCGTAATTGAATTATACTAATATGGTTTTCTTATAGTTGCCATTTTCATAAAAAAGAGGATGATTGATTATTTCCACTTCGTAAATAACCCTTAACATGTTAAATTACCCGGTTGAAGTGATAAGCTGTAATATTGGAGTTATTATGCCCTTAAAAATTAATCAGAAAACAATCCCTGAATCAGAAATTTTAGATGAAATGAAAAAAATGCGGGACAAGCATATTGAGATGTATCCGGATATGTCGAAAACCGAACGGGAAAAATTGCTTTTTGACTGGGCCAAAGAAAATCTGCTGGAACGGGAAATTCTCATCGATTACGCGCAAAAAAATATTTCATTATCCGCAGAAGAGTTAAAAAGGGAAACCGATAAACTGGACCAGACACTTCCGCAACCGGAATTGGAAACAGAAATTGAAAATATTAAGACAAAACTAAAACTTGAAACATTGCTGGACCAGCAGAAACAGAAAGTTAGCGCCATTACTGAAAATAAACTTACGCAATATTACCGGAAAAATCTTGATCTCTATAAAGTTCCGAAGCAAATCCATGTCAAACATATTGTCAAACATCCGCAATCTCATCCGCAGGGTAAAGATGAGAATATTTTAGAAATTATGAAAAAGATCAAAGCGGAGTTGGATGCCGGTGAAGATTTTGAAGTGGTGGGCAATAAATACTCCGATTGCGGCGGCCCCGGTCTTGATCTGGGATTTTTTCCCCGTGGAGAAATGGTGCCCAGTTTTGAAGAAGTGGTCTTCAATATGAATAAAGGGGAGATCAGTGATATCTTTCAGACGGAATTTGGCTATCATATTGCAAAAGTCTATGATATTCGCCTGGAAATCATCGCTCCTTTTGAACAGGTTAAACAGCATATTCGCAAAAATATAATCGAAGAAAAAGCAGAATTAGAAATTCAAAAACTGGTGGATTCAGTAAAAGCGAATTACCGGATGACCTATATTGAACCGGAAAATAAAACAAAAAGCGCTACTGCCGGGTTTAGATTTAAGAAACCCCTGGGATTTGTGCTGGTGAAACCGTCAGGCCCGGATTGTAA
Source organism: uncultured bacterium (assembly GCA_964498725.1). GTDB lineage: Bacteria > Fidelibacterota > UBA2242 > UBA2242 > JAFGTP01 > JAFGTP01. The sequence goes on from CAZCHS010000090.1 coordinate 4,036, forward strand.
TCTGGCATGTAACTATTGTTTTTATCTGGAGAAAGAAAAACTTTTTGAAGGAAAAAAGCATCGCATGAGTGAGGAAATTCTGGAAGAAATGATCAAACAGGCAGCGGAACAGGCTGAAGGCCGGTTCAATTTCGGCTGGCAGGGTGGCGAGCCTACACTTATGGGACTGGATTTTTTCAAAAAAGCCGTGGAACTGCAAAAAAAATACGGCAAACCAAACCAATTCGGCAACAGCCTGCAAACCAATGGTATTTTGCTCAATGAAGAATGGGCGGAATTTCTGCGGGATAACCGGTTTCTGGTGGGGCTTTCGATTGACGGCAAAGAGCATGTCCATGATGAGTATCGATTGAATAAAAATGGCGAAGGTACCTGGCAAAAAGTCAAGGAGGCAGCGCAGCTGCTGCTGGCTAAAAATGTCATGGCGAATTCCCTCTCTGTGGTAAATGATTATTCAGTGAATTATCCCGAAGAAACCTATAGTTTTCTTAAATCTCTGGGATTCAAACACATGCAATTTATTCCCATTGTAGAATCAGCCGAAGACGGCCAGAGGGCCGCACCCTATTCCACCAGTGCTGAAAAATACGGACAATTTTTATGCAAGATATTTGATCTCTGGAAAGCTGATTTTAAGGATGGGCATCCGACCATTTCCATTCGTCTCTTTGACGCGGTGTTTCACAAGTATGTGGGCATGGAAGCGCCGGAATGTACGCTGCATGAAGAATGCGGCATTTATACTGTCGTGGAACATAACGGTGATGTTTATTCCTGTGATTTCTTCGTGGAACCGGAATGGAAATTGGGTAATATCATGGAGAATGATCTACTGGAAATGCTCAATTCCGAAAAGCAGGATAAATTTGGTAAACTCAAAAAAGATTTGCCGAAACCCTGCCTTAATTGTGAGTGGCTGCAGTATTGCCATGGCGGCTGCACCAAAGACCGGATTCGTGACCCGAGGGATGAGAATATGACCCATTTCTGTGAAGCTTATAAGATGTTTTATAAACACGCTGACAAAACCTTCAAAAAACTGGCATTGAATTTCAAAGGCGAACAGATACCTGCCAAACCGGATTCAACGAAATCCGCAAAATCCGATGAAAAGGTTGGCCGGAATGATCCCTGTCCCTGTGGCAGTGGCAAGAAATATAAGAAGTGTTGCGGGAAATATTGAATGCCGAATGCCGATTGATGATTGTTGATTTGAGAGGTTCAAATCAGCGACCATCCGCGTAATCCGCGGGAGAAAATCAGATGTTCAGTAATTTATCCTTATAGCTTCGGCTGATGGGTACCTCAAAGCGGGTTTTATCACCGATCACTGCTTTGTATTTACCGGTGAACCACTTTTTCATTTTAACCAGATATTTGGTGTTGATGATAAAGGAGCGGTGAACCCGCACAAAATTATCCGGCAGATGGTTTTCCATGTAGGAAATCGGTTCATTGAGCAGGTATTCGCGGTCATCGTCGTGGGCCATGGTATATTTTCCGCTGGCTTTTATAAAAATAATGTCCTCCAGGTTTAGAAAAACGATCTCATCATTGCGATGAACCTTGATCTTGGTCATCTTTTTATCGCTTTTTTGATCATTGATGAAATCCACCAGTTTTTGAATATTCTGGTCGTACTCATCTTTATTGGAAACAAATTTTTCTAATTTCGCCATGGATTTTTTGAGCCTGGGGCCCGAGATCGGTTTCAGCAAATAATCGATAGTATTGTTTTCAAAAGCCTCCAATGCATATTGATCATAAGCTGTGGTGAAAATGATCACCGGCTTGACCGATTCATCGATTTCTTTGAGTACATCAAATCCATCTTTGCCGGGCATCTGGATATCCAGAAAAACCAAATCCGGTTTCAGATCATTGATTTTCTTAATGGCTTCATTGCCATTATTGGCATAATCCAAAATATTAACTTTATCCTGATATTCCTGAAGCAAGCCGGCTAAACGCTCCTGGGCCAGTTTTTCATCTTCGACAATGATTGCATTGAGTATCATTAGTGCACCTATGATTTTTTGATTGGGATTGTAATTTTGACACAATATTCTTCATCGCAGCTGTTGATATCAAAATCAAAATTGCCGGCATAGGTAATTTTCAGACGGTCAATTATGCTTTGATGGCCAAACCCGGTATTTTGATATTTATTGACCGGTGTCTCGAATTCTGACTGGGGACCGTTATCCTTGACCAATATCATTAATTTATCCTGCTTTAAGGCTAATTTAATATATATTTCGCCGTTTTCGATTAATTTTGAAACGCCATGCTTTATTGAGTTTTCCACCAGTGGCAAAATGACTAATGGCGGAATTTTGTATTTGAAAACTTCATCTTCCGCGTGAATTGTGTAAGTTAACCGGTCCTGAAAACGGATTCGCTCCATTTCCAGGTATTGCCGGACTGCTTCCAGTTCATCTTCCAGAGGCACCATATCCTTGTTGGCGAAGGTCAGGGTATAACGCAGCAGGTCCGACAGGTTTTGCACCATTTTTTCAGCATCATCGGATTTTTTGATCACAAGCTGTGAGATAGAGTTCAGAGAATTGAACAGGAAATGGGGATTGATTTTATATTGCAGGGCCAGTAATTCTGATTTGGTCTTCAGTTCATTGATCTGTAATTCTTCGATCCTTCGTTTTTTCATAAAATAGATGATAATAGTGATGAGCACGAAGAAGGAAAGGGCCAGCAAAACCGTGATAAAAGAGAGGGTGGAGGTTTTATTTTGCAGCCGCAACTCGTAGATCTTTTTCTGATCGGACACTTTGTCAAGCAGATACTTGTGCTCCAGCCGGCGCATTTGCAGTGATTTATTGTTGTGTTGCATGGCGTTGGAGTAGTCGATATATTTTTGATAATGTTGCAGTGCTTTTTCAAACTGATGAGAATTATTGAAATAGCTATAATATAGTTCATGGATCAGCATTAGACGATAATTGTTTTCTTCCTTTTCCGCATTTTGCTGTTCCTCTTTCATTATTGAAAAGAAAAGATCGGTTTTATTCATTTTGGCGTAAATTGAAGCAATATTGAACTTATTGATAAATTGTCCCTGGTAATCTTTTATGGTTTGGTTTATTTCCAGGGCTTTTTTATTGTATTCCAGTGCTTCCTCCAGTTCCCCCATTTTTTCCTTGAGATCACCGAGATTATTGAGACAATTGGCAATATTTTGTTGATTGTTAATGGATTTATAGTAATCCAGGGCTTTTAAATAATACTTTTCAGATTCGGAATAATTGCGGGTTCTGACATAATAGATACCTAAATCAAAATGAACTCTCGCCAGTTTATCCGGTTCATTCATAGCCTGTGCCAATTTAAGCCATTTCTTTAGATAAATTTTAGCAATATCATAATCTTGTGAATGCCATAAATAAATATAAACGATCGATTTATAACTGGAATATATTAGTGTGCTATCATTTTTCATTTTAGATAATTTTAATGATCGGGTGCTATATTCCAGCGCGCGAAAGAGTTCACTGAAATCAGCGAAAATTGACGCGATATAAAGATTTGACCTTACCATTTGCTTATAATCATTATTGGTTTCGGCTGTTTTCAGAGCCTGGTAAGCATATACAATGGACGAATCAAAATTGACAGTTTTGTAAAGTCTGGCAAGTTTGTATTGAATTTCGAATTTAAGTGAATCACTGGTTGAACGCGCCTGAAGACTGGGCTTGAGTTCATTGATCTTTTGTACAAGGGAATCCTGTCCGAAAGTTATGCTACAGAAAACGAGCAGGATTAAAGATATATTTTTCATCTGATCTTTCTATTTGGGTCATTTTTAACTGCTTAATTTAATAAAAAAACAGTTAAAATTTTTAAATTTCTACGCAATAAAAAATCTTCGCCATAGACAAAGGCCTTTTATCCTTTAATACACCTAAGTATAATGGCTTACAGCTACAATGGAAATACAAAAAGAACAAAGAGTAAAAACACTCAATGAAATAATTAAAAAACGGAATAGATTTAACCACATTATTCATAAAAATATGAACAATGCCCGCTTCGCGCCGATACGTTTTCTGTGGAAAAAATTGTAAATTACTGTTTTCCGGCATTGATTTCTTCAAAAATTGATTTTATGTGTTCCGGATCAATGATTATATTTACCGATCTATTTAATTTTCGATGGTCTTATAACTAATTAAAAAGGAAACTTAATATGAAAATTAAACAATTATTAATGCTTGGATTAATGGTTTTAACAACTGTGACACTTAGCAATTGTAAATTGAACGAGTATAAAGAAAAGGTTGCTAATACGGAAATTCATGAGGTGGATTTGTCGCAGGTTGATGATGGCACTTACGAGGGCTTTTATGATTGTTATATGGTGAAGGCTAAAGTAAATGTCACTGTTTCAGACCATAAGATCACTGATATCGTCATTGTGGAACATGACAATGGCCGGGGCGAAGAAGGCGAAAAAGTGGTTCCCAAGGTAATGGAAAAACAAAGTCTGAAAGTGGATACTATCTCCGGCGCGACCGCCAGCAGCAAAATAATCCTGAAAGCGATTGAACTGGCACTGACAGGAGAAAAATGAACCGAATTGACAAAGCCATAACTCTTAAGAATAAAAATTATAATTGCGCCCAGGTGGTGTTTGCCGCATACGCGGATCTGTTTGATATTCCGGAGAAAGCGGCGCTGCAAATTGCCGCCGGATTCGGCGCCGGCATCGGGCATACGGAAAATATCTGTGGCGCGATATCGGGAGCGATTATGTTGATTGGTCTGAAGAATTATAAGAATTTCGGCTCCCTTGAAGCGAAAGAAAAAATTTATCAATTGTCTGCGGAATTTGTCGAGGCTTTTGAAGATGTCCATGAGTCGGATAACTGTGAAGTGCTGCTGGACCTCAAAGAAAAAAAGGGGATTGAGTGCCGGGAATATATCAAGACGGCTTGTGAACTGTTTGAAGTATTATATTTGGACATTGAAAATAAAGACTTGATTTGATACTTCAAGTGAATTATTTGAAGAATTAGGAATTTAGGGTAGCCTGAATTATTCATGAATATACCTAACTTTTTTATCCAAGTCCATTCAACCACCGGATCCTTCATTGGTAAATTTGAATATTAAGGGTAAGATTTCTATATTGAAATGGAAATTAAAACAATCAAAGGAGTGACTGGATTATGAAAGAATTTTTCACACAAGATTTTTGGCAACAATTATTTATAAATGGTAAAGAATGGTTTGTTCGGGAAGCGCCCTCTTTAATTTTGGTATTTATACTGCTTTTTGCATCTTTCCGGCTTGTCAATATGCTGGTCAACAGTCTCAGGAGCGCGTTGATCAATAGGGCAGCCAAAAAAGTCAACACAGATACCGGGGAGTCTGAAAAACGCATCAATACACTGGTAGGAATAATCAAGGGCCTGGCCAAAATAATTCTGTGGACAATTTTTCTGATGATCATTCTTGAAAAAGGGGGGATTGATATTGGGCCGATCCTGGCCAGCGCTGGTATATTAGGTGTGGCTCTTGGTTTTGGCGCACAGCAACTGGTGCGGGATTATATCAACGGATTTTTCATTTTGCTGGAAAATCAAATTCGCGCCGGTGATGTTGCGATTATCAATGGCACCGGTGGCCTGGTGGAGAGAATTGAATTAAGAACCACTACCTTAAGGGATTTTTCCGGTGTTGTTCATATTTTTCAGAATGGTAAAATCGATTCTCTGGCAAACATGACCAAGGAGTGGTCTGCTGTTGTTCTGGATATTGGCGTCGCCTACAAGGAAAATGTGGAACAGGTTATGCAAATGATGAAAGAGGTGGGTGAATCAATGAAAAATGACGAGGCCTATTCCAGCAATATTTTGGATCCTATTGAAGTTTTTGGCCTTGATAAATTTGCCGACAGCGCCCTTGTTATTAAAGCCCGGATCAAAACAAAACCGGGAATGCAGTGGAGTATTGGACGGGCCTATCGTCAGAAGCTAAAAGAACTTTTTGATGAGAAAAATATTGAGATTCCATTCCCGCACACGACAGTATATTGGGGAGAAAAAATCGATCCCTTGAAATTGGATGTATCCAAACAGCAATAAAAGGAACTGAATACAAACTCCGGTCAGACATAATAAATGTAAAAAAAGTCCCGATTGTTTAAACCGGGACTTTTTTCTATAGAAAGGAATCTATCTAAGAAGTAATCTTATACTGTTCCCTGTTCGATCATAGCGTCAGCAACTTTTACGAAACCGGCAATGTTGGCGCCTTTTACGTAGTCTATGTAGTCGCCTTCTTTACCATATTCAACGCACTGTTCATGAATTCTGATCATGATGTTGTGTAGTTTTTCATCCACTTCTTCTCTGGACCAGCTGAGCCGCAGGCTGTTCTGAGACATTTCCAATCCGGAAGTAGCAACACCACCGGCATTGGCTGCTTTACCCGGACCATAGAGAATTTTGTTGTTTTGAAGAATGTGAACCGCTTCCGGTGTACAAGGCATATTAGCGCCTTCTGATACACAGATCACACCATTTTCAACGAGCTGCTTTGCATCTGATTCGTTCAGTTCGTTTTGAGTTGCACAGGGCATTGCGATGTCAATTTTCTGTTCCCACGGACGTTTATTGGCATGAAATTTAGCATTAGGGAATCTTTCGGCATAAGGAGCAACAACATCATTGTTGGTGGCTCTCAGTTCCAGCATATAATCCCATTTTTCCTGGTTGTTTATTCCGTCAGGATCATAAATATAACCGTCGGGGCCGGAGAGTGTCACAACTTTACCACCCAGGTCAGTCACTTTTTGACAAGCTCCCCAGGCAACATTACCAAATCCGGAAACAGCTACTTTTTTACCTTCAAAAGTTTCATTTTTTGTTTTCAGCATTTCATTGGCGAAATAAGTAGCGCCAAATCCGGTTGCTTCCGGCCTGATCAATGAACCGCCCCAGTTGCGGCCTTTGCCTGTAAAAATACCGGTAAATTCATTTTTTAATTTTTTGTACATACCGAACATATAACCAATTTCGCGACCACCAACTCCGATATCACCGGCCGGAACGTCTGTGTTCGGTCCGATGTGGCGATATAATTCAGCCATAAAAGACTGGCAAAAGTTCATAATTTCATTATCGGATTTTCCTTTGGCGTCGAAATCACTACCGCCTTTACCGCCGCCCATAGGCAGGGTTGTCAGGCTGTTTTTGAAAATCTGTTCAAAACCGAGAAATTTCAGAATACCAAGATTTACGGAGGGGTGAAATCTCAAGCCACCTTTGTAAGGTCCTATTGCTGAGTTGAACTCAATACGATATCCTCGGTTAACCTGAACGTTGCCATTGTCATCTGTCCAGGGAACTCTAAACAGAATCTGTCTTTCCGGTTCAATGATTCGTTCCAGAATGTTCTTTTCTAAATAAATCGGATTTTCATTAACAAAATCCCACAGTGATTCGACAACTTCATGTACTGCCTGGTGAAATTCTTCCTGAGCAGGGTTCTTTTTGACGACCATATCCATGAATGAATCGACTGATGAATACTTTGCATTAGCGCCCATTAGGACCTCCTTTTTTCTTTAATATAACAAAATCTCTCTGCTTGTTGCTTTTATTTTAAAAACCGTCTAGCATTTGACAAAAAGAATGCCATTGGTTTGGTTTAAATGAAAATTCAGAAACCATCGACGAGAGATTTTTTATATTAAAAATAATTTATCCATGAATCCCGTTTATTTTTCCAAATTCAGGAAAATATAAAAGTGGATTTTTGTCATATTTCGGATTTTATTCCCAGATGTTGGAAATTTTTGTTTTGGCACAGAGGCACTGAGGGCCAGAGGTTTTTGGAAAATTAATAATAGTTAAAAAAAAGGTGAGAACAATTGCTCTCACCTTTTTCGATTATATAAATGAACGAGATTTTACTTAATTAACAAACACTTTTTCACTTGACTGATAGAACCGGCTGTGATTTGATAAAAATAGACACCGGAACTCATATCTGTAGCGTTCCAAACTACATTATAACACCCTTGTGGTTTGTTTCTCTCATCAACCAGTGTTTTTACTAAATTTCCAGCCAGATCGTAGATTCTGATAGTCACATTGGTAAGAATTAAGAAATAATAAAATATCTTCATTTTTTTTAATAGGAGTATATTCTTCAGTCCATGTGAATCTTTCAGAGGTTTTTCCCCCAAGCATCTTCACAATAATCTGATTATTGCTTAAGTCACCTTTAATGAAATTAGATACAGAAATTTTAACATATGTAAATACATCATTCTTGGCACCATTTTTTTCAACTTTACTTTCTACTTCTAAAACATTACCTCTGATAATTAAATCTGACGACTTCGTCATCTCTTTAACAGAAACCTTAAACGAATATGCATATGCACCTCCGATGAAAAGTAATAATGAAAGTGTAATTAAACGGAGTAATAATAAATTTTTCATAATTTTCTCCTTTGTTTGTAATTTCAAATTAGTCTAATATTAATATCCTTATAAAAAATCTATGTAGTATGGTAGTTCAACATCAAGTTTGTTTATAACTATTCCTTTAATTATATCTAGAACAATTATAAGATTATCATCATAACAACTTATATAAGCAATATTCTCTTCTTCAGAAATTAAAATTTTAGATATACCATTCTGTGTTTTGTCATTTAAATTTATTATACGATTAATTTTATAATTGTCATTACTAACGTCGATTATCCAAAATTTATTATTTCTACCAACTAAATAACACTCATTTCGTGATGAATTATATGTAATATTATATGGAACCCCGTCCCATGGTAATTCAATTCTATGCTTAGATAACTTTTTTGTTGATAAATTATAACATCCAAAATATCCTGCTTTATTTACAGCCTTTCTTTGAGATAATAAATATGAAATATAAAGATAAGAATCATCATCATTAAAACACATATTTTTAACATTTACACTATCCAAATCTATCTTATTCAGAGAGAAATCCAGAGTCATTAAATTGCAAGAATTATAAAATTGTAATTCTGTAAAATCATTTGAGTATCCAGGAAAATATTTACTAATTACAATCCAGGGATTATCTATACTATTTGATATATAGAATTCCTTTGGATAGTTTTTTTCACTTGAAATTAAATTTATTGTTTGTTCTAAAAAATCTATAGAGTACATACCATTTAAATGTGAATAAAAATAGAACAAACTAGGTTTTGCCTGATTATTTGCTGAGATCATTCTTGGAGCCCCTATTGAATCTAATCCCGTTTTAAAAATTTTACTAATTTCACAATTTGTCAAATCATAGATTATAATGTAATGGTCAAATGGAGGATTTATAGCAGTTCCACTGCCAATTAAGTAATCTTTATTAGTTGATAAAATTTTTGAATCAAATGTTATCGAATCTGGTATGTTTATAGATATTTTTTTATTTATTTTAATATTATTCAAATCGACATTAAAAAACTCCGTCCCTAAATTTCGATATACTATCATTTGATTTTTTGTTCCAAGTTTATTATCTGGTGGATTAATTAGATCACATTGAATATTTGTCAAAATGAAAAATAATAAACCTACTAAGAATATTGCATTCTTAACTATTTTAGCAAATAGATTAATTCTCTTATTAATCATATATCATTTCCATTTTTTTATATTAATTTTTAATACCTTTTAAATATTATCATTCAAAATTCATCAAGTCAAGTATTTTATTATAAAATCTTTGCAAATTATTAATAAACTATTGTTTTTTTTGTATTTAAAATGCAAAATAATGATAAATATATAAGATTAGGAAAAATGATTGAGTTATATCATCATTAAAAATTCTCAGTGCCCTCTGAGCCTCAGTGACTATTTTTCCAAATTGAAGTTTCACAGACATTTTTCTTAATATTTTATTGTAAGTTTATTAAATTTCACATCATTTTTGACGTCGTGAAATTTATCACTACTAATATAGTTGGCTATTTAACAGGAGGTTCAATGCCTGAAAACTTACTGACGATCTTTACGAAAAAGAGAAGCAATCTGATCAAGGCCATCCAGCACATTCAAAAGGAAGAGGGATTCATTTCCGATGAACAAATCAGAAATCTATCCACGTATTTTGATATTCCCCTGGTGGATGTGGAAGGGGTGATCACCTTTTACACCCAATTCAAGCGCACCAAACCGGGCAAGTACATTGTCCATGTTTGCGACGGTACCGCCTGCCATATCAAAGGCTCTGAGCGGATCACCAACTGGATCACGGAAATTCTCGGGATTCAGGATGGCGAAACCGATGAAAAAGGACTATTTTCCCTGGAAAC
>CAZCHS010000091.1:0-14248 GCA_964498725.1 uncultured bacterium
ATTAACAGTTTACCAAATATATATTAAAAAACTAATTTGGAAAATTCATAGAATGATATTCAGGTTAATCCCGATAGTTTCCACTGGAACATCCGGCCTCTGGCGGAAGGAAACGTATCGGCGCGAAGCGGGCATTGTTCATATTTTTATGAATAGGTAAGAGGGGGCAATACAATAAAATAGCAAGACCAACACGGTTGGTTCACTCCATATTTCGAACAACCTGATTTAGAATTATTAAAAAGATTTATTAGCGATTGTTTCAATATAATTCAGCCCGATAATCCCTTTTTTCAAATGAGTATTTTCCAGTAAATGCTGCATGCCCGTGAGTTCGGCGTTTTTGAGGACTTTTTGTATTTCAAGCTTCAGGTCAAAGGTATTTCTTTCCTCGGGGATGAAATCAAAAATTGCTCCGTGGTTATGAATGGCAATGCTATCATTATCCTGCTTAAACATATTGGCGACCTGTTCGGCCGGGAAATCATGGTTTCGCGCAAGCCCCACGCCGGTTATCAGCGCCGAAGTATCCTCAAAAGCAGCATCAATATTGTACTGCAGCCACTTGCGAATATTATCACCGGACAAAATTTCACTGCTGTTGCCGGGTTTGTTGGCTATTTGTGGCGAACGTTTTAATGCAACACCGTAAACACTATGGACATCAGCGCGGATCAGGCAACTGATGATCCCTTTGAAATTGGGGGTTCGCTGTGCGGCTATACTGAGCAATTTTGTATAAATTTCTTTTAAGCTGATTCCTTTATCAAGGTCGTTAGCTTCAAATCGCAAAATATCATTGAAATGATCATCCAGAATAATATGAAAGGGAGTATGTAAATCAATTTTATTCTCGGCATCAACCGGCGCCAGGTAATCAGGAATGTTTTTATCTTCCGGTTCCATCCAGATAGCTGTACCGTTGACCAGCATCATTTCGCCGATATGATCGAGGCTGGTGGTTTTTTCTTCGCCAATGGCGCCCATTCCCAGGGAATGGTCAATGGCTGAAATGGGATAAGTGATAAGATTGGATAGTTCGCATTCCGCCCGCAAAAAAGTCTGGTAATTCCCCAGCACTGTTAAGGATGCCGGTTGCGGATCAGCCGCTTGTATCTGAAAGGTGAGATTTTCCCGGGTGATCTGCTCCGTTGTTGCTGACGGCTGCTTTTTATTGGCGCGTGACTGAAAACTTTGCAAAGCGCCGGACTTATCTTCATAAATATCAAAGATCTTTAGAAAGCCGGATATTTTCAACACATTTTTCGGGTAATCCTGCAGCGCTGCCAGTTTCATTTCGCCATTCAGGCTCTTGATTTTTTTCAATACTGTGATCAGCACCCGGATTCCGGCGCTGCTTAAATAGTCCATTTTTGAAAGGTCCAAAGTCAGTTGGTTGTAGCCCTTATCAATTTCTTTTTTGATCTTTCCAAGGGTTTCTTCCGCGTTGGTGGCATCCAGCCGGCCCTCCAGCGCGATTATGAGCAGATTATTCTCTGTTTTGGTAGTCAGTTTCATAGCAGCCTTTAATTTTTATTGGATAACTTTCTTTGCTTCCTCCGCATCATCAACGATTGTGAACAGGGCAGTAAAATTGCAGATTTTAAAAATATCATAAATATTCGGGGGCATGGAATGCAAAATGAGTTTGGCCTGCCGGGCGGAGATTTGCTTTTGCAGTTTTAGAAAAACCCGTAGTCCGCTGCTGGAAATGTAGTCAATTTTTCCGCAATCAATGAGATAATTCTCAATATCCTCCTCAAGCAGAGTCAGAATATCCGCTTCTTTATCAGCCACCGCTTTGGTGTCCAGCCGGCCCTCCAGCCGGATAGTTTTGTAAGATCCCTTATTTTCTGTGATAATTTTCATGATGGTACCTCTTTGCTTAGTATCAGATGATTTTTATTGTTTTCACGCTTGTAATCTATTTTGTCCATTAATTTTCGGACGATATGAAAACCCAGGCCACCCACCGGGGTATCCTCAATGCCGGCATTCAGGTCCGGCGGCTTCACCGCTTTCAGGGGATTAAAGGGAATCCCATCATCGCTGATGGTGATGGTAATCTCTTCCTTATCATACTGAAAATTCAGGTGAATATCATGGGTTTCTGTATCCCTAAATCCATAATTGACAATATTCGTAAAAATTTCTTCCAGCACCAAATTCAGATTCATGGTCAGATCAGGCGGCAATTGCCACTCCTTTTCCAATTGTTCCAGTGTACTTGGCAGCATGTCCAGTTGATCCAGAGAATTTGTTAATATGAGCTGATAGTTATTCATTTTTCCCTTTATAAAGCAAACTCAGCATGGTAATGTCATCGGATTGTTCCGCCGGGCCGGTAAAGGAACTGACCCTGACTTTGATGGTATTGATCAATTGCCGGGATGAAACAGCTACGGAAGTGTCGTTTAACAGGCTTTCCAGACGAGGGATGTCAAATAATTGCTGTTTTAGGTTCTCAGCTTCGGTTACACCATCAGTATACAGAAAAAAGCGGGTCATTGGCGGCAGCGTCAATCTCCCGGCCTGGTAAGCGCTTTCTTTCATGACGCCTAAAGGCAGGCCGTGTGAGGTTTCCAGGGTGGTCATTTTTCCGTCCGGGCTGATTATGTAGGGATAATTGTGCCCGGCATTGCAATATTCCAATTCTCCATTCCGCAAATCAAAAATCCCCAGAAAAAATGTCACAAACATGGAGGTGTCATTGTCAGTACATAGATCATTGTTCATTTCCGTGACAATTTCATGGATTGCCAGGTTCATGGTGGAATTCGCTTTGGCCCGCAATAAAGTCCGTGTTACAGCCATAAAAAGTGAAGCCGGCACCCCCTTCCCGGCCACATCCCCAATGGCAAAACAGAGGCGATTGTCATCCAGCAGGAAAAAGTCATAGAGATCGCCGCCCACGGCTTTGGCCGGTTCCAGAATCGCGTAGATGTCGATTTCCTTCCGATCGGGAAAGGGCGGAAAAGTCTTAGGGATAATACTCATCTGAATATCATGGGCAATGCGCAATTCTCCCTGAATGCGCTCGCGTTCCACTGTCACTTTTTTGAGATTGGCAATATATTCTTTCAGCGTGATCTGCATTTTTTCAAAAGAACGGCTCAGCATACCGATTTCATCACCGGTGGTCAGGCGAGGAAGTTCCACCGAGAAATTCCCCTCACCAATCTCCTGAGTAATCTCGGAAAGGTCATGCAGCGGGTCAGTGATCCGTTTTGAAATAATGGAAATGACGCCAAAGAGAAACAGCAATCCCAGAATTGCGACCAACAGCACAGTTTTGTTGAGTTTATCAAGGGCCGCGTAAAATTCAGCCTGGGGAATAATAATACCCATGGAATAGCCGCTGGAAGGAAAGGGTGAATAGTATAACCAGGCATGCCGATTGGTTAGGGGGTCAACAATCTCTGTCAATCCCGCTTGGCCGGCGAGCATTTTTTGCCCGGTGTTCCGCAGGCTTTTATCATTGCGAAGTTCCGCCACATCAAAAATGCCGGCATTCATGATCAGATCGCTGTCGGGATGAACAACAAAGCGGCCGCTTTGAGAGATCAGAAAGCCGTAGCCCGATTCATAAATGTCCAGAGAATTAAAAATTTCCTGCAGCCATTCCAGAGAAATATCAATGGTAATTATACCGCGAAATCTTTCCTTTTCAGAATTATAAAAAGGTACAGAGTAAGTGGTCATTAATGCGTTACCGCCCCCTTCATCAAAATAGGGTTCTGTCCAGTAAGGCCGGTTGATTTCTTTGGGAATCTGGTACCAGTCCTGGAGAAAATAATTATAGTCCTCCCCTGCCAGACTTTGATACTGCACAGTATCACCGCTCTTATAATAATAGGGCGCGAATTTTTCAATATTAGCTTTGAATTCTCCGGGTTCAAAGGCAATGGCCGAACCGTAAATTTCATCATTGTTTTGAACCACAATTTTTAAAAATTGAATGAGATTGTCCGCGCCGGTGGCGGAGTTTTCTATTACAAAGGAGAGGTTCTCGGGAATTTTTGCCGTAGCCAGGAAAACCGATTCCACCTCATTGACAATTTCATTGGTCAGGTGTTCGGCGTTTTCCCGGGCGGTTTTTAACAGCAGGCGACTGCTGATCTGATAGTAATAGGTAAATAGCCCTAAAAATATCAGGGATACACCAGTCAGGATGGACAGGGTTAGTTTAAACCGGATGGATTTATTGTTCAGCATGATTATTTGGCGCCCTTATAAAAATGATAATATTTAATTGGATTACTGACAGCATTATTATCGCGTAAAATTTTCTGCGTCCGGTTGAAATCCTCCTCATGTAATTTTGTATTGATTGTCATTTCTCCTGACGGAAAAATAATCTTTTCCATGGTATTGAGCATCCAGCGCTGATGGGCCGGGTTCGCGGGCACATGAGCATTTTTCATCGCTTCAATGACAATTGCCAGGGCTTCTTCGGGATTTTCAAAGGCATAAACCCAACCTGTCATGGTGGCGTCAACAAAATTCTGACAGAGAACCGGATTCTTTTCCCGGGTGGACGCCATACAGTAAATGCCGTCTTCGGGAATGTCAAACCCATAATCCTTAAGAAAAAAGGGCTGAAGCTCATCAGCATCATAACCACTGTTGATTATGGTATGATATTCATTATACCACATTACGGTCGTGATATCAGTACCCCCTGCCAGAAAGAGTTGAATGCCGGAAAAAACCGGCACAACTTCCACATCGAGATTATATTTTTTGATGAAACTCTTAATTGTAATATTGAAATCATCCAGATACATGCCCATTTTCTTCCCATTCATATCAGCGGGTGACTGAATATTTGCTGATTTCCTGGTCAGCAGCATGAGAGCCGATTGATGGGAAATCTGGCCGATATTGACCAAATCCATCCCCTCGGAGCGGAGTTTCATGGCACGACTCAAAAAATAACTGCCAAAAGTCAGGCGATTTTCTTTCATCCCTTTAGTGACAGTTTCGCCGGTTGTATAATCAATAATCGTGACATCCAGCCCTTTCTTTTCATAAAATCCCTTTGCTTTGGCAACATAAAAGCCGGCGAATTGGGCCTGGGGCAGATACTGGGGACAAAAAGTGACCTTTATCAACGGGTCATTTTCATTACCCGTCGCAACTGCCATTAACAGCAATATAAGTGTAATGACTAAGTAAAAGTTACTATTTAGGCCTTTAGTCATCATTTTCCACATCATCGAGTTCGTCACTGCGGTCCACGTCCAGATCAGTATTATTAAAATCTTCATTGTCTTCCGGCAGGATCAGAGTGAACTCATTGTAACTATCCAGTTTGATCTTGCAGTCATCCGTCGTCAGGCTCAGAATGTGCCCGCCCTTTTGCCGGTCTTCACTGAGAAAATGCAGATGATAACCGGGCACATTAATGCCTTCCACAAATTCCGGACAAAAATAGCCTACAATGGTTCCCTTGATATTTTTCATTTCAAAGACCGCCTGGTCAGGAATCACTTCCACCAGGGGCGGATAAGGTTTTTCCTGGGCGGGAACACTGCGGGTTTTCATATATTCGAAAGTTCCGGTGATCTTAATACCGACAAATTGATTTTTATTCAGGATGGTTCTGTCCAGCAGGGAGAGCAATGAATCCATTTCAATATTATCATCAAGTTCATAATCCTCCGTGGTTTTGAAATAGCTGACTGCCGCAAAGGGTGTCGTCAATGTATCGTCAGGAACGTAGACTTTCCCATCCACCTTAACCTGATAGACAACGCCGTTCAGAACCACCATTTCGCCATCCAGTTTATCAAAAG
This sequence comes from uncultured bacterium, assembly GCA_964498725.1. Classification (GTDB taxonomy): domain Bacteria; phylum Fidelibacterota; class UBA2242; order UBA2242; family JAFGTP01; genus JAFGTP01. The sequence goes on from CAZCHS010000091.1 coordinate 5,799, forward strand.
TGCCCAGCCCGAAATTGCCATAGGATTTTAATTTTTCCAGGGTCATGTGCCCGTCATAAACACCGGCCAGCAGCGCGTCGATAGTGGCCACCTGAGTAAGGGCATTGTCCAGCGTGGTGGTATTGGTTACCGGGCTGCAGCTCAGAAACAGAAATAATATAAGCATCAGTGTAAAAAATTTTCTCATAACATGGTCTTTCTTTTTTTAAATTTCAATGGGCAATGACAAATAAGTTTTTTATTGTTGCTCACCAAGAATTTTATCGGAACGATTCAGCAGTGTTTCCGGTAGTTGAATATTCAGCCGTTTAGCCACCGATTTATTAACCCACAATTTTTCCGGCACAGCTTTTTGAATTGGAATGTCCGCGGGCTTTTCTCCTTTTAATACCCGGGCCGCCAGTTCACCGGTGACAATGCCGACCGTGTAATAATCAGCGCCAATACTCATGAGCGCGCCCTTTTCAGCCTGCGGCGGATTGGTGGTAAAGATGGGAATATTTTCCTTTTTACCTTCCTGGATCAGGGCATCGATAGCCAGTTCTACGGTATTGTCACCCCCTACCAGTATTGCTTCCGCGCCATTGCCAATCACCGATTGTGTCGCTACCTGGACTTCAATGGAATTGGTCACGGTTATTTCCAATAATTCAACCCTTAGTTCTTTGGTGCTGCTGCGCATGATTTCAGTGCAGGCTTCGGAACAGGCTTCGGTAGGATTCCAAACCACCCCTAATTTTTGTATGTCCGGCATAATTTCTTTGATAATCTTCACCGCTGATTCGACGGGCTGAAAAGTCGCTACTCCGGTGATATTAGGAATATGATTGTCGGGATCGTCGGCAACGCCCATGCGAAAAGGGTCCGTCACCATACCAAAAACATGGGGAATGCGCTTATTGGTGTTGGCCATCACCTGCAGACATGGCGTTGTTAATGTGATAATAATATCGCTGTTGCTGTTCGCCAGTTTTTGCGCGATCAGCTGTGCCGTACTAAAATCATTCTGTGCATTTTTGATAGTAATTTCACAATTCTCACCATCAACATAGCCAGCTTCCTTCAGTCCGTCCAGCACTCCTCTGGCAGCGTCATCAACAGTTTGTCTGGAAGCGAATTGAAAAAGACTGATGACCGGGCCCTGGGTTTTTGATTTTTTTCCGCAACCGGTGATCATTGCGACACTGAGTAAGAGTATAAATATTTTCTTCATGATTGAGGCCTCGCTTATAAAATTATTAATAATATTCCCTTTGCAAACGGTTTAACATCACTTCGTCAAAGAGCTCTTCTTTGCGGAGTTCATTGAATTTATTCAGCAGATCGATGGCCTTTAATTTCTCCCGTTCATAGCCGGTATAATCGCCAACGCATTGGCCTTTGTGCATCATCAGGGTTCGTGTCCCCAGTTCCAGCGCCTGGTTCATGGAGTGGGTGACCATGACAGTGGTCAGTTGGTTTTCCGCCACGATTTTTCTGGTCAGCCGTAAAATTTGTTCCGCGGCTTTGGGATCCAGCGCGGCAGTGTGTTCGTCCAGCAGCAGGATTTTCGGATTACGTAAAGTGGCCATCAACATGGTTAATGCCTGGCGCTGGCCGCCGGAGAGCAATCCCACCGTAGCTTCCAGGCGGTCTTCCAGCCCCATTTCCAGCTTTTTCAGTTCAGTAACAAAAAAATCTTTATTCCTTTTAGTGAGTCCCAATTTTAAACCCCTTGGCATTCCCCGTAATTGTGCGATACGCAGGTTCTCCGCGATGGTCAGGTTAGGCGCGGTGCCGGTGAATGGGTCCTGAAACACCCGTCCGATCAGTTTCGCGCGTTTATGTTCCGGTAGTCTGGTAACCCGCTGCCCGTCTAATATAATCTCGCCGGCATCACAAAGATAGTGTCCCGACAGGGTGTTCAGAAAAGTGGACTTACCGGAACCATTAGTGCCGATTACCGTGACAAATTCCTTTTCCGCGATATCAACCGAGACAGTGTTAAGGGCCACCACCCGGTCACCGCCGGCATGATGAAAAACTTTGGTTACATTGTCGAATTTTATCATAACAGCCTGCCTTGTGGTTTTGTTTTTCCTAAAGCTGTTTTAATCCGCGGTAAGGCCAGGGCAATGAGCACAAAAATAGCCGTCACCAGTTTCAGGTCAATGGGATTCAGCCCGACTTTCAAAGAGAGAGCAATCAGCAGCCGAAAAAAAACCGAACCGAGGATCACACCGGTAATGATCAGATTGATGCCCTTTTTACCAAAAAAGGTTTCCCCGATAATCACCGAAGCAATGCCGCTGACCAGCATTCCAATCCCCATGCCCACATCAACAAATCCCTGGTACTGAGCGAGTAGAGACCCGGACAATGCTACCATTCCATTAGACAGTGAAATACCAAAAATTTTAGTAAGGTCAGTATTGGTTCCCTGAGCAGTGATCATGGCGTCATTATCGCCGGTAGCCCGCAGCGCCAGGCCCAGGTCTGTATGAAGAAACCAAACCAAAAGAAACCGGAAAAGCATTACCAGTATCAAAAAAAACAATAATATGGTCAGATCTTCTGACATGGGCAGGTTTAATTTATTCAACAGTGTAACAAAAGTGGTTTCGTTGAGTAAGGGTAAATTTGAACGCCCCATAATATGCAGATTGATTGAATAAAGGGAGGTTGCCGTTAAAATTCCCGACAATAAGGGCGCGACTTTTAATTTGGTATGAATAAGCCCGGTCATCAGTCCGGCCAGGGAACCGATAAAAAAGGAGACCGGCATGGCAATCGCCGGATGGACATCATTGACCAGTAGAATACCGGTCAATGCCGCGCCGGTAACTAAACTGCCGTCAACCGTCAGGTCAGGAAAATCCAGAATACGGAAAGTGAGATAAACCCCTAAAATTAAAAAGGCATAGCCTAAGCCCTGTGAGATCGCGCCTATCCAAATAAACATTGTACCCCCATTATTTTCAGAAATCGCTCTGGTTTTGACTGATAAAAATTGTATTGCAATGGTTTGTTATATTAGTGAATTAATGAAAAAAGGGGAAGGAGTTTATTGAAAAAATTAAATGTGCAAAAAATCATAACTTTTTCTGATTTTCTTAGATAATTCTAACAAGGTATTAACTGCATTATTCATATTTTTATGAATAATGCAGTTAAAAGTATGGCACCATAAAAATTTGTTTGAATAAATCTACAAAAAAGCAGGATGAAAAATCCTCGAATTTAAAAATTAATACTATCATTTGTAATTACATAAAGGATAAAATTCTTCCAGTCTTTGCCGGGTTTCTTCTGCTTTTTTCGATTCACCCAGTTTTTTTAGGATTTTGTAGCGGTAGTAATGGGCTTTGGGCGCCAGCCAGGAATCGGGAAAGGAGCGGGCCGAGCGGGTAAATAAATGCAACGCCTGTTGCAGGGAATCTTGCTTTTTCGATTGATATAATTTTAAACCCCGTTCAAAATTCTGCCGCCATAACCGGGCAATGTCACTCATTCTGTCAGCTTCCTGTAATACTGAAAAAGGGGAGACCTCTATAAGGGAATTTTTTTCAATTATCGGCGGTGCTGAGTGTTGGAAATATTCCTGTAAGGCAAGAAAATAAGCGCGGGCTTCCTTTTTATTGTAGGCCTTGTTCTTTAGCCGCTGCTCTTCGGCGGGATTGGTAAAAAAGGAGGCTTCGCCAATAACACCGGGAATCCCGTAAGAATGTCGCAGTACTGCCGTACCACTGCCGGGAAAAATCACATGGTCCGAAACCAGGCTAACCGGCGTACTGTCGGAATACATCGTTTTATTGATATACTTAATCAGGGTTTTACCCAATTGGACACTGGCTTGGTTTTCGGAAGCATTGGCATGGAAATAAACAATCGGAAAATTGACAGCAGTATCAGCTGTGGCATTATGATGAATGGAAACAAGAACATCGGCGTCGTTTTCAATAGCCAGCAAGGCCCGTTCTTTCAGTCCCACGGCACTGTCTTCGCTGCGGGTCATAATAATCCTGGCGCCCTTTTCCGCCAGCATCTCTTTCAGGTATGTTGCGACCCGCAAATTAATCCATTCCTCACGTTCGCCGTCAGGACCAACCCGGAAAGAATCGGTTGCTGCGGTTCCGCCATGCCCGGGATCGATGACAATGGTTTTATTTTGAAAAATAGCAGTTTCTTCTCCCGGTGGCGATCCATGGATAAAAAGAACTGGTAATATCAATATCAGCAAATGTCTGAACAGGTTCATCTATATTACTCCTGATTTATTTCCAACCTCGTTCCCAAATTGTATTTGGGAACACATCCAAGATTTTAATTTTTGATCAGTCAGAATCACTCAATTTCTCAAGGATTGAAGAATCATCTTTGACAATTTTTTCTTCCTCTGCATTGCCGGAATATTTCATAGTAGCGCCGCCGCGCAATTCCGCCACAAAGCGGTGGGAGATATTAAACTGGCCTTCACTACCGATGCTCAAATAAATATTCGCCCGCTGCGTTGTCAGATCACGCATATTCAGTTGTGAAGAAAGCACACCCTCCGCTTTGAGATAGCCGGCACTGCCGTAAAATTCCGCCTCACTGCTGTTTTTGACAGTTAAAAAAACACCTTCTGCACTGATATTCGCGATTAATTTGGAGGTCTCGGTAATGTCAATTCTTATATCCTTTTTAACAGCGAATTCATCTATAGTTACCCGGCTGATTCCATTGACATCCAGATAAACTAAATCCGGAAGTGTAATCTTTGCTTCCAAAACCGCGTCCTTATAAAAACGATTGGGTTTCATTTGTATATCCAGCACCGTGTATTTTTGATTGATTGCCAGGAACTCCTGCATGTTTTTATTTGTTTTGATTTCAACGGCATACCGGTCCCCCTGTTGAATATTTACATTAAATTTATCGCTTACAACAATTTCATTAAAATTGTTGTACTCCGGAGTTATCGTCACTGTTTCATCGGACCCCCAGACAACCAGGCCGCCGGGGGTATTAATTTTCAAACAGGAAAAATTAAATAAAACCGCTATCAATAATGCCGGGATTTGCAAATTTTTCATTTTTCTCGTTCCTCTTTTTCAACCTGCATCATTCATAAAAATATGAATAATGTCCGCTTCGCGCCGATACGTTTCCTTCCGCCAGAGGCCGGATGTTCCAGTGGAAACTATCGGGATTAACCTGAATATCATTCTATGAATTTTCCAATTCATCTTTTCATTGATTTTTCGTAACTTGTTAATTTTTATTCACTTTCCTTTAAAAAATTGAAAATTCATGAATAATTCACGTTAAAATCCACCGGACTCTTAAACATTCTTTAACAGGGACTAATTGTCAGGACAATATTTCCCTGATTTTATCACCAAAATCTTTCATGGCAAAAGGCTTTTGTATAAAATTTACATCACCATCTATGATACCCTGCCTTTCAATAGTACTGGCAGTGTACCCGGACATAAACAGGACATTCAGTTGCGGTATTTCCTGAACCAGTTTGTCCGCCAGTTCTTTCCCGTTCATTTCCGGCATAATAACATCAGTGATCAGTAATTTAATTGTATGCTTATACTCTCTGGCCAGTTTGATCGCTTTTATGGGCGAATTGGCGCTGATGACTTCATACCCTAACATGGTGAGTATTTTTTTGCTCATCTCAATAATTTTTTTCTCATCTTCAACCAGTAAAATCAATTCACCGTTACCGATTTTTAAAGGCTCATTTTTATTCGTCCCGGTTTTAGGGTTATTTGAATAATTTCTGGGAAGGAATATTTTAAAGGTTGTTCCATGCCGGGGTTCGCTATAGACATAGATATAGCCCTTGTTTTGTTTGATAATGCCATAAACCGTGGCCAGTCCCAGGCCGGTGCCTTTATTCAATCCTTTGGTGCTGAAAAAAGGATCGAATATGTTTTTTTGGGTCTCTTCGTCAATACCACAGCCATTGTCACTGACGGATATCTGCACGTATTCGCCAGGTACAAAATACTCGTCATTATTAAATCTTTTTTCTTCAATCGATATATTGTTGGTTTCAATAATAATCGTACCATCGCCGTCAATCGCGTCCCGGGCATTAATACAGAGATTGGCCAGTATTTGATCGATTTGCGTGGGATCGATTTTTAGGGGCCAGACCTTTGTTTCCGGAATCCAGTGTAATTTGATGTTTTCCCCGATTAGCCGTTTCAGCATCTTCAGCATTTTTTCAATTGTGGTATTGATGTTCAATACACGCGGTGATCTGGTTTGTTTGCGGGCAAAAGCCAGCAACTGGCGGGTTACTTCCTTGGACTGTATGGCGGCATCGAAAATTTCTTTGAGATCTTTATACTCTTCACTTTCTTTGTCAAATTTTTTCAGCAGCATCTCCGCATAACCGACAATTACTGTGAGTTTATTATTAAAATCATGAGCAACCCCGCCGGCCAGCCGTCCGACAGATTCCAGTTTCTGGGCCTGGTTTAATTTCTCTTCCAGCAATTCTTTTTCTGTAATATCCCGGATTATCGCAAAGGTTGCAGGGCGGCCCCGGTAGTCAATTATCTCGTAAGAAACTTCTACTTTGATTTCAGTCCCGTCTTTACATTTAAAAGTTGTTTTATAAATTGACGGAAGTTCTGTATTGGCCTTTCTTTTCCGGTTTCTCTCTTTTAACTCCTGCAAGGCTTCTTGGGTAAATACATTGCTGAAATTGATGTTTTTCAGTTCTTTTTTTGAATATCCCAGCATTTTGGCAAACTGGTCGTTAAAAAATATCAGCTTATCATCCTGTGTAATCTCAATACCATCGATGGCATTCTCAACGATCATCCGGTATTTTTCTTCACTTTCCCGTAACTGCTGTTTGGCCTGTTTACGCTTGGTAATTTCATTCAGAGAGCCGGCAATTGAAACCACCTTACCGTTTTCAATAACCGGCGCCTCCCGGACTTCTACCCAAATTTTTTCTCCGTCTTTTCGTTTCAGTTCCAATTCATAAGGGGATTGTTTTTCACCGGTTTCGATTGCTTTTACGGTTTTTTGAAAGCCGGTTTCATTGATTGGATTATCAGTGATCAGTTTTGTCCATCTAAACATGGCTTCCTCGGATTCATAGCCCAGGATTTCCTTGGTTTGAGGACTCAGATAGGTCAATATATGATCCGGGGTATGGTAATAAAATATATTGGATGTATTTTCAATAATGTTCCGTAAGTTCTTCTCACGGTTTTTGAGTTCATGCTCAGCCGCCTGGAGTTGCTGATTATGGGCAGATAATTGCTGATTGTTAGCGCGAAGTTGCTGCTCTGTGGCGGCGAGTTGCTGATTATTGGCCCTTAGCTGCTGTTCTGTTGCCTGCAGTTGCTGGTTGGTTGCTTTTAATTGCTCTTCAAACCTCTTCTTTTCCGTTGTCACTAAAAAGTAGACCGAGATTCCCTTTTCAAATGGATAAACCCGGACATCATACCAATTGACATAGGGTTCAATGCCAAAAAAGGTTTCAAATTGTAATTTTTTCTTATCTTTCAGGGCGATGGTGTACTGTTTTTCAAAAATACTTCCTTTTGCCTGGGGAAAAGCTTCATCAAAGAGATGTTTTCCCAGCACCTCTTCTTTTTTCCGGTGTAATATTTCCTCAGCAATGTGATTAAAATAAGTTATCCGGAAGTCCTCATCCAGGGCAAAAAAAGCATCATTAATACTTTCAACAATGGTTTTGGCACTCAACAGATCAAAATTTTGTAAATTGCCGGAACCCCTTACTGGTTTATCATTGGTTTTCTTATTTTCTTTATTCAATAATTACTCCGTTACTGGTTTTTCAGCCTTAAATATCCAGAGAATATCTTCAGCCCGGTTGCCAACTGTATATTTTACAGTTCCTTTATTTAAATCTAATGTCAGCGTTCGCCTTTCCAAACCCCCCAGGGATTTTGCCATTACAGGAATGCGTTCTTGTTTCAATAACTTGGTGACATAATTGATATTGGTCAGACAAAGGATTTCATTTTTTCTTCGCAAAACATTACCACCACCAACTATACAGGCGGTTAATTTGTCTTTTTTCACCCCTAAATCAGACATTTTTCGCAATAATTCATGAATCGCATCCTGTGCATATTTTGTATTTGTATTTCCTTCCCGTGAAGCACCCGGCAGCATGATGTGGGCAAGACCGCCGGCTTTGCTCCGGGGGTCATAAACAGCCACAGCAATACAGGAACCAATAGCATTGGAGCGCAGGATTCTACTACCAATCCCGGTTTTTACTTCGCCGGTATTAACATCGATGATATTGTCTATCTGATGATTTTGCGGATAGTTAACGGCTTTCCATTGATTAAACATAGATTTCGACTCCACACTTGATTCAGTAGGTAAAAGTATCATATCGAATACATTTTAGCAATCAAAATTTCAGAAATGAATTTAAAGGAAAGAAATAACTGCATTATTCATAAAAATATGAA
>CAZCHS010000092.1:0-11866 GCA_964498725.1 uncultured bacterium
ACAGACAATAGGAATTGTCTGTTACAGGAGGCTAAAACATACCTGAGTAGTTACACCCGAACTATTCATGAATTAGCAAAACTTCAAAATCTTAATCTTTAACCTGACTTTTTCTTCAATATCCGCGAGGTCTGCTATTTTATAAATCATCCAGATTTACATCAATATCAGAGCTGAGTTTAAAGCGAACAATGGAATTATCACCGCTATTGACCACATAGATAACGCCATTATCTACAAAAATTCCACGGGGATGATTCAGCAGATCGTTGTAATATTTTGTCATAATCGTATCCCGCTCGACAATTTCCGAATCAATGGTATCCTGCACTGTAGTATCCACCTGGACAGTCCGCAGGCCAGCTTTGCGGATAAAACTACCACCGGCATCAAAGACCTGTATCTCATTGGCATCGGTATTCAGAACAAAGATATTTCCGTCCTCATCAACAGCTACATCTTCCGGGTCGTCATATCGGTCCAGATCTAGGATTTCATTCTGTCCCAGTGTGAACATGGATGCCCAGCGTTCTTCTTCCGCATCCACTTTGCTGATCTTATGAAAACCGAAATTGATTCCGGTCTGCGTGTAATAAACATTGCCGCTGGGATCGGTAAATATTCCTTTGGGATCATTGACCGTGCCGGCACCGGTTCCGGTTGTCGCGATATTTTTGCTGCGAACGCCTTTATGCTGCCAGACAGTCGTACCGTCAGCCAGTTTTAAATAAGCTGAGCGCACCAAATCAATTTTTTGAATATTCTGTTCACCGTCATCGGTTACATAAATGGCATTTTGCCGTGACGGTGCCGAAGCAACACTGATATATTCCGATTCCGGCTGTAAATCATCGGTATAAAATTCGTGAACATTCAGAATAGAATCAGTTTTGGCCGGATCATGGATAAAATCTACATGACTGATAATGTAACCGTCAGCTTCCAGCGCGTAGGACTCTTCCCAGTCCGTAATCGTAGTCAATTCACCGGTATCGGGATTGCGGTATTCAATTGCCACAGCAATGGAATCTGTCCCCTCACCGGCATTGCTGGCATTGTTGATGAACTGGTTCCAGGAGTAAATTGTATTGGATTTATCGGTGATAAATAAATTTAATTTTGAATCGACACATAAACCAACGGGATGAATATTAAGATTATAGAGGTCTTCAAAGTTGTTATTGGAATTATCAGACATCACGGCATTACCGGTCTTGTCCAGAACTGTCACCCGCTGATTGCCGCTATCAGCGACAAAAATATAATCATCCAAAGAGATGAAAATATCAATGGGCGTAGAAAAATCATTCCATACCGGATTCATCTGGATATAGTTGATCTCACCGGTATTGAATATTTTGGACGTGTCTTTAGAGTCCGGCATAGCCAGCCGTTCGTATTCACAGGTGGTTAATAATAAATAAGTTAATACTGCAAGAATTGTAATTATTGTTTTTTTCATTTGATTTTCACTGATATTTGAATTTTTTGAATGTCACCTAATACGCCGAAGTCGGACCAGGAATAATCGGCTGACAGATCAAATTTACTGACCGGCAAATTGAGTCCGCCGCCAAAACTGAAAGCCCGTTCCGCCTGATTACCCATATAACCGCCGCGCAGAAAGAAACGGTCCTGATAACTCTGTTCCACACCGGCCACAAAATATTCACTGTTGTCCACCGGATGATTCAACTGTACTGATAATAGCGTATTGAATTGTCCACGATCATAAATATCCATGGCAGCACCAATACGAAATTCAGTCGGCGGAGAAAACAATGCGTATTTGGCTTCTTCTTCGCCACCGTCTATCAAGGGTTTCATATAAGTGCCTTTCGGCGCCGATTGCGAACCAAAATTAACCAGGGACACACAAAACCGCAGGGATTTATATCCGGTCCAGTAAAAGGTACCCAGGTCCATTAAAACAGTTTTCATATCCAGATCATCCAGGGTTTCTTCCACATATTTTACTGTGGTGCCATAGGAAAAACGGTCAGTCATTTTATGGGCAAAAGTAAGACCCATAAAAATGTCGCCATAGTTAAAATATTCTCCGGTTCCATAAGGATGATAGGCTGTTGTCACTTCCATTGGTTCGGTATAAAGGGCCCCGGTGCTGAATCCGAAATATATGTTTTCATTCAGCTTGTGAATATAGCCAAGATAAGAATACTCAATATCTACCGGCCAGCGCGTATGTGAGATAGTCAGAGAACTATTCCCCACCTGGGCAGCTGAAGCCGGATTCCAGTAAATTGACGAGGCATCACTAGCCAGACTGACGCCGGCATTTCCCATGGCTGTCTCTCTGGCACCAACACCTATTTTTAAGAAGGTAAAAACCGATGTACCGGCCCGCTGTCCACCAAGATTCGGGAACAGGTCTATGGCCAGAAGACTGGAACTGCCCGCGGTCAGAAACACCATTAAAAATATTACTGCAAGTTTATTTTTTCTACTTAAAATCGACATGATACTCCTAATCTTATGTTTCTTGAACTATAGTATCGGCTAGGATCATAGTTAGGATTGGGTTTATCTATGTAACTGTATGAAATCGGCTGACCCGGATCATAGGGATCGCCTGTGTAAGGATTGATATAGCGGGGAATTTTCAGATTGAACAGATTTTTAACATCAATAAAGAATCTGGCGCTGAAATCTCCTTTTTGATACAAATCCTTATAAAATTTCACATCAATGGTTGTATTGCTTTTTGCCAGCTCCGAATAGGGTTTATCAGAGTTGGAAGGCCCGATCAGGTAAAGGAGCCCGTCACTGAAGACAGAATCGGTAACCGTGCTCTTGGTAAATCTACGGCCGGACATATGTTCGATATGAAAATTGATGCCCCAATTATTGGGAATGGGGATGGTATTGAATAATTTGATCGGCGTCTTCTCATAAACTTTGAAACGCAGGTTCGCCGATATCTGAATCGGTCGGTCCCAGCGCAGAAAATTCTCACTCAGTGGTTTGGAGGAAAACCGTCCTGCTTCAACCAGCAGATTGGCATCGGGCCGTGAACTCTTACCTGTTACAATTGAATAGGATGCATTCACATTTCCAGTAAAAAAGCGGCCATAGCGCTGTCTGTAGATCACTTCCAGTCCGCGGGAACGCGCATAATCCATGTTGATATACATGAGAAAACTGTAATTTCCCAGTTTCGGATTAAAGGAACTGATCCGCTGTGCCGTTTCATAGTCGAACATATCTTTGTAATAGGCTTTAAATTCAATGGCATTATTTTCGGTAAACTTATGCTTGATTCCCAATTCATAGGATACTGTGGTCTTTGGATTCAGGTTTGGATTTCCGATCAGATTATAAGTGGCTTCGGAATTACTGTTCAGTTTTGCATAGACATAAGAGTATGTCGGCAACTGGGAGAAATGTCCGTAATTAAAATATAGCACATCCTGGTCAGTGACCGGGTGGGAAATACCAATTCTGGGTGACAAGTGCGCTTTATACCGATGGCCAAGGAAAGAATTGGTCTCTTCTTTAAATTTCTCACGTCCCGCCTCTGTAATTGTAAAGAGGTCTTCATTTTCAACGGCATCTTCAATATATTTGCCCGGAAACCAGTAATCATAGCGCAAGCCAATATTGACGATCATTCCCTCAAAAATAATTCTGTCCTGAATATAAGCGGCGCCGGAAATAGGAAAAACCCGGTACATATCCCAGCTTTGACCCAGGCCGGAACTGCCGAGCCAGGGTTTATAAATATCAATCAGCTGCAAATCAGTGTATTGGGCTTTAAATCCCCCTTTGTAATGGTGTTGTTCATCGGGCTGGTAACTGATATTAAATTCAGCCGACCAGCTGTCGCCGTAATAATCATACCAGTGGGGATCGTCTCCGCTGTCCCAGTATTCATCACCCTGGCGAATGCGAACATCTCCTTCTTCCGTATATTTTGTATAATCGATAGGTTTTAAATCCAAAGTTTCATTGTATTCGGAATAGTGTTTATTCCGCACAGACCGGTGTTCAAAGGTTAGAAATTTGCCCAGGTTAACCGTGTAAAAGGCCTTTGATGATAACGTATGTTTCCAGGTCAGGTTAGTTACATAAGAGCCTTGTGAAATGGTCAGATAATTATCCAGAATTTTTTCAAATTCATCTCTAAACCGGCCACCGTCAATGGATAGTGAATTATTCTGAGAAAAAGTCAGGCGGTGTTGTTTTGTGGGGGCCCAGGAGAATTTGCTCATCCAACTCCAGTTATTATCAGCCCGCATGGCAAATCTATCCATCCAGGCTTCTTTTGGAAATAATTCTTCAGCATGGGGTAAATAACCATCCGTGATATTCATATAACCACTGAAAAAATAATAAAAATCACCGGGTAAATATTTTGAGGTCAGATGTTCTTTCCCCCCCAAGGTGAATTCCAAAATATCAGTATTGAATCCGTCAAAAGCAGAATTAATGTGATCGGTATTGTAGCGAAAACTGCCTTCCATTTCTTCACTTCCCTGCTTTAGCTGAACATCAATAATGCCGGACATGGCCTGTCCGTATTCAGCATTGAAGCCACCGGAAATAAAATCCAGTTTTTCAATGGCATTGGGATTTACATACAGATTATTAACTGATCCGGTGAGTGGGTCTTTTAAGGACAATCCATCGACGATAAACTGGCTTTCATCAACACGACCGCCGCGAATATGGATTTCATTATCAGATTCCACAACCCCGACTTCATCGGAAATGATATCGCCGATACTTTCCGCCACCTTGCTGTTGATATCATCGGATGAAAACTGCTTGGAAGAGGAGGTATTGTCAACATCCAGGATTGGTTTTTCACCGACAACAATCACTTCTTCACCGGCAGCCAGAACTGTTTCTTCCAGTTCCACATCCAGGCGCGAAGTCTCCCCTTCGATCACTTTAATACCGGCTAAAATGGTCTGTTTGTAGCCGATCATGGAAACGCTGATATCATAGACTCCGGCAGTTACATTTCTGATGATAAAATTACCATCTTCATCGGAGGCGGTGCCATAGTAGGTTCCTTTGACGATAATATTTACGCCGGGAATAGGCGTGCCGGTATTTTTGTCTGTTACTTGTCCGGAAATGGTACCGGCCCCCCGGCCAAATAAAATCATTGGCAAAAGGGTTACCAGTATCAAACCGGTGCAAAAATTCTTTAAAGTCTTAATCTTGAAACTCTTCATTTAAAATATATTCCAATACTTCTTTTATGTTATCTTTTCCGAAACAATAATGTAAAGGTAATGAGAGATAGATGCTTTCACCCTCCATATAATCGGGTTCAAAGTGAATACCCACAGCCGGGGTTCCTTCATAAGGTACGGCAACAGAGGAACTATCGGGATGTACCATGGCATAAACAACACTGGTTCCGGCTTCTTTGGAAGGAATTAGCGCTGACACACGATTACCGATCAACTGTCCGGTTTCCATGGTCAACTGTTTATTTAAATCCTTATCTCCAAAATCGGCGACAACATCAAGTCCGGGCAATAACCTACCGCCCGGATTTAACCGGTAGACCGAATCAATATTCGTAAATGTCCAGGTTGTGTCCGGTGACTGTTCATTACCATTGGAAATAAAGATGTGACCGCCATTTTTAACATATTTAGTTATACTCAGACCGGCATCGGTGATATGGGGCCTTCCCAGGTGACTGAACCAGATCACTTTGCTAAAATAATTCAGATTGGCCTCCACATCGGTGACAGTATAGGGTAATGCGTTTTCACGGTTAACAGCATTATCGCCGAAGTTGCTTCCGATCTCCCAAACTGAATATTCATCATCACCATAGATTTCATCCAGCATATCGGTATAAAATCGCTGAGTGGTTTTATTGTTCTGATCCTGAGCAAAGTCATCGATCAGCAGAACATCTCCCTGGGGTTCTTTAACATACCATTGATTCGGAACTTCATCATCATTAGGGTCGGGAAACATGATCGTATTACTTTCCGCGCTGGCAATGTCCCTGGCTTTAATGAAAAACTGATGATAGCCTTCAGACAATACATCCTCACGTAAGGTCAGATGATCCGGCAATACGCCATTGGTTCTTTCAATGATATTCCACTGGGTGGTATCATCCAATGCCCAAAGAATTTCCGTTACGGTTTCATTACCATCGGGATCTAAAGCATCCCACACAAAAGTTCTGGTGGTAAAAGTATAGCTGGTAACATCGGGATTTCCGGCCGGTGCCTGGGGATTACTCTTATTGCGGAAGGAAATGGTTGGTGTCGAATTATAGACAGGAAAGGACAGTTTTGCCGGAACCGGATCAACAGCACTGTCATTGTCCATTGCATAGACTTCAAACTCAAACATGTCATATTTTTGTTTGATGGGAACGTAAAATTCCGCCTTTTCTGCTGTCGTAAAAGTCGGTTCCGCCTGGTAATTCCATTTGTAATAGTAACCAATTACTTCACCATCTGCATCTTCGCCCCACCAGTGTATGACTTGTCGACTGGCTGTCGTATCAAGTGTTGTGATCACTGTATCCTGCACCAGTACCGGTTCTCCGTTTTGCATCACCGTGTCCTGAACCATTAAAGTGTCACTCTTGAAATGGAGGAAAAGATAGGTTTCAGGTTTTTGATTGTCATAACCCTCGGATTTTTTTTCTTCCAAAAAAGGATTATCACAGGTTGCGATAATCATGACGATCATGAAAGCCAAAAACGTTGATATTATCTTTTTTAAATCTTTATTCATGTTCACTCTTTGTATAACTAAACTTCGATTTAGGTTAAAAAATGGGAGGAGATGAGATCACCTCCTCCCTTCGTTAAATTTATTTCATTAATAACATTTTTTTGGTAGCGATGAAGTCGCCGGCTTTCATTCTGTAAAAATAAGCACCGGTTGGTACAGTGGCGCCCATATCATTCTTTCCGTCCCAGTTCAGCGTGTAGCATCCGGCTGATAATCTGGCGGATTCCAGTGTTCTTACTTTTTTACCCAGCACATTGTAAATGGCAATCGTGACCATTTCAGTCTGTGGAATTTCAAAGTAAATTCTGGTTTCCGGATTAAAGGGATTGGGAAAATTCTGTTCCAGTTTGAAAGTGCGGGCGGTGTGGATTTCCTGATCAACCGCATTACCTTCACTGACATCACTCATGTCTCTGAGTTCGATTTTGTAGGTTCCGAAACTGAAGATGAAGGGACCCTGAACGTATTCCAGTGCGTCGCCTACCTCAAGATTTTCAAACCATTCATCCATCTTGGAAGCATCATCATCAATCAGAATAGGACCGCTACCATCATCAACAGACCAGTCATACTGATTGGCCGCAGTTACCTGCACATCGGATACTTTTACTAAAGTTCCTTCATAAGCTTCCGAATTTGCTGCCAGTTCGCCGGTTGTCAGTTCAACAGCTGCAGGTACATCATTTCCGGTTGACAGCACTTCAATCGAATCAGCAACGATCAGCGTGTTATTGTCCCATTTAAAATGCCAGTCATCCCAATATTCCTTAACTGTACCATATACTTTAATTTCATCGCCACGACTTAAAATTTCATCGACATTTGTTACAGTGATACCATTCCATTCACCAGCACCGTCCTGAATCATGTAAGCGTCATACAGATTTTTAAAAGAGGTATCAACAGTAACAATACCACTAATTTCTACCGGGCATTCGTCAAATGGAGAATCAGCCAGTTCCCAGGGTGAGTATTGAATATCGGAAATCTGCATTTCGCCATCCCTGACAACATATCCGTAGAATTTTTTGGATGTATCAGCGGGCATCATGGAACTTTGCTCTTCTTTGTCAATGGCTTCGATGAAGTATTCAACCCATGCGCCATCAGCATTTTCATAAATTGTACCTGTATAATTACCGTCTTCATCTTCATCTATCATATCCATTTTGATAAATGATCCATTATTCACACGATAATAAAGGTTAACTTTATCAATAACACCATTGGTAGTAACATCCAAAGAAACATTAACCTGATCAGCGGAGCTTGGTTTCAGCGGATATCTTGCAACATTATCAAGGGATGGAGGTCCACCGCCAAATACAAGGTCTTCGACATAAAGCGGACAAAGTTTATAAGTGTCCATCTGTTCATAGGATCCATAGTGGTGATATACCCAACCTTCGATAGTTTCGAAAACCGCACCAACCGGCGGATCAGGATATCCGACCAAACTGTCTGAATCATCATCGACTAAAATTTCACCTGAACCATCATCAATTGAAAACAATTCATAGCCGGGGTCCACATCTTTTACAATCGCATCTTTTACGGCAACAATATTATTCCCCCATTGTTCGGCAGTTACTGGTTCTCTGAGGTCACCGGTTTTAACTGTGTCTACAGGAGGTGTTTCCAGACCAAAATTCACAATATTGATCGGACTTGTAATAAAAAATTCTGTCATATTCGCGGAACCGGTACTGTATTCTTCAATATAACCTGTCATTTCAATCAAATCACCTTCAAACAGTTGCGGGTAAGCAGTACTGTCTTCATTGTAAGAAAGGATTGAACTCCAGGGGCCGCCGCCTTCTTCCTGGAAGATGAATTTAATACCCGCACCGGCATAGGAAAGACCAGTAGGCATTGTCACAATACCTTTAACTGACATTGTATCACCAACCATGTAGGAGGTATCGGAAATAGCATCAATCACGGTTCTCTGCAGAGCGCTATGACGAACCTGCTGAATTCGCTGAATTCTGACATAGTCGTCGCCTTCAACGATATCCCAGGCGCCACGGGGAATGATCTTGTGATCATCATAAGAATAGTTCAAAGGACCAACAACTGCTTTGACTGTTTCATATTTAGTCGGATCAAAATAATAATCCGCTTCATCATCCAACATAACTTCGCCGGAACCATCGTCAATATACCATTGACCATAACCGGCATCGGGATTGGTAATATCAGCATCGACTACTTTTACCAACACACCTTCATAAGCCTCAGCATTTTCGCCATCAGTGGCGATTTCACCGGAAGTCACTTCGATAGGATTCACATCAACCATATTGGAATCCGTTACTACAAATTCAGTCACATCAGAAATCTGGGTCATACCATAATGTTCTGAAACCGTACCGGTGATCTTGACTTCCATTCCGTAAGTGTTACCACGGTCAGCATCATAGACCATGATACCGCTCCATTTTGCTTCAGCGTCCTGGACAAAATAATATTCATTATCATAAGCCCATGATTCAGCTGAAATACGGCCCTGGATTGTGACGGTTTCACCCACCATTGGTGATTCATCACTATCGGCGCCGGTGACATCCTGAATGCTACTGATCGGCGTAACATCAGCATATACAAAACCGACTACCAGGGTTAAAATCATAAAAAATTTTAACAAATTCTTCATACTCATCTCCTCCTTCTTATTTGATTACGAGAAATTTTCCTCTTTGTATTTTGCCGGATTCAAGGTCTTCAACTGTGTAGAGGTAAAGGCCTGTGGCAATAGCCTGGTCCCATTTGGTGATCAAGTCCCAGGCATGTTCTCCGCCGGAAAATACAATATTTTTATCCGCTGCAATATTCGCAAGATTATTAATATCATCACCGCGATAAGTTGCAGAATTGTGTTTGAACCGGTCTACTAACTCACCGGATAAGGTAAAAATCCTGACTTCGGATCGGGCCGGCAGATTGTAAAACCAGATCATTTTTTCACGTTCACTGAATCCATCCCAAACCGCTCTGGCTTTGTAGGGATTCGGATAAACGCCAACCGGTTGGTCAAATTCTTCTGTCTGGGGTTTTTTACCGGCAATAACATGGGTCATATTGGTAATTTTATTACTTTCCATACTGGCCAGTCCGGTGGCCGGGTCCCCCTGGTCATAGGAGGTCACTGAGTAAACATTTCTATCGGGCCATCCGCTCTGAATGCCCTCATTGACAAACCGGTAAAACATGGTGTCTTTTTCAATAATTTTAAAATATAAAGTGTCGCTATCTTCCAGGATGTAATTGTAATAAGTATTTTCACCGTCAGTTACTTTGGCCTCTTCCCTGGTAATCAGAATAGGATCGAAACCGGTATTATACCCGATATCATTTTTCAGATCAAATTGTCCCAACAATGTCCAGGATTCCGTATTGGAAACGGTTTTACTGCGGCCGTACAAACGATAGCCTTCAAAATCTTCCCGCTGGGTCAACGGGTCTTGTGATGATTCCGGTTTTCTACCCCAGTAAATGGTGGCTTTACCACTCTCAGCAATTATTTTTACCCGCGGTGAGGGTGGTGGCGCCGGTAATATATAACGGTCTAAAACGCCGTCCTGATCAGTATCTTCACTGGGCTCTAAAATACCGTTTCCATTAACATCCTCACCATTATAGGCAGTCTGCGCCCAGTCAGAATTGGCATAGAGCATCTTTTTTCGTTCCGGATTATCAACCAGGGAAGAATTCGCCCAGGGCGCACAGACAACCGCAAAGGCGATATTCACTGACTCGCCGGGCTTCAAAATCCAGTTTGTGGAATCAGCATCCGGATGTTTGCCAAAAGGTCCTGCCGACAATAAAAATAACCAACTATCCGGCTCATTGGGATAACCGAGTGAAGTGTATCCATCCTGTCCGGGCTTCGCCGGCACAGACTCCTGCATAAAATCATAGCGTTGGGCATCATCAACCGGCATTACATATTCCGGATAATCCATATTGGAAGAAGTGGACCACACCCATTGACGATAATAAGTATCCCAGTAATCTCGTGGTACATAATCTGTTCCCAGCACTCTGAAACCGACATAGCTCTGTGCATAGCCATTATCACCATCCACATCGTATTGGTAAGCGATATCCCGTTCTAATCCATAAAAGTCATCATCGGGATATGAATCATATATAGATTGATCAAAACCATTCTGGTTATCATACCAGGTAAAGCCGCCCCCCGGTTCATAGATACTGGTGTAATTCATATTGGCAACCGAAGCATCGGCCCACAAACCGGCAAACATATTCTTAATTTCCCAGCCAACACCTTCCGGGTCGATAAGATGAGACTCGTTATAAATTGTATAATCCATAATAACGAACGCATCAGCAAATGCATAGTTCCAGGCATAGGATTCCTGGTGAACCCGAATGCCCATAGGCTTGTGATTAACAATTTCCGCGAAATCAGTGTAATCACAAACAAAATCCTGATGGGAAACCGCATTGGGATCGTAATATTTATTGGTCTCGATAGAAGATTTGATGGTAATCGTATCAATCGGGCTGGAACCGGCGGTAAACTCAAAGCCTTCCGCGCCATAATCAAAAACTCCGTCCACAATAGCTGTGGAAACCCGCTTCTGTCCCCTGATTTCACCACCAACCCATAGGCCGGAATAAGAAAAATGCTCGATTTCTTCCTGTTCAATGTCTGCATATTGCTTATATTTACAGGACGGTTGATCAGGATTGTTCCATCCTTCTCCCAAAACACCAAAATTGGTAACAGTCATACCGATTTGTCCAACAGTTGTATAATTGTTGTAATCATCAACAGTGGATTTTTTTAATGGACCGGGTTTTGTTGTTCTGTTTTGAATTTGTGAAAAGGCTGATGAGATCAGCGTTAAAATCATTAATAGTGTTAAAAATATTCGTTTTTTCATCTTTATCCATTTTTCTATTTTTCACGCAACGGAAGGCAATTTAATAAACTCAATAATATTCAAAAAGAAAAATTTAAATTAACCTTTGATGAATAGAAAAATTTTGGTATAAAATACTATTTTTAATATAATTAATTAAATAAATTTTTAGAAAATCCATGGGATATTATTAATTTGAATTATTCATAGATTTTCAAAATCCGTGGATTAAA
>CAZCHS010000092.1:11966-14163 GCA_964498725.1 uncultured bacterium
CCATGGGTTGACACCCATGGTTATTGTGGTATGATCCCTTCGGGATCTGGTGGCTTTTGAGATTTAAAACTGGACATCTTTTATTTACTTTATCAATTACTCGTGATTTAGTGTTTCAAGTTGTCCAATCAAGTTTAGGCTCCGTGAGACCAGTGGAATCCCGAAGGGATTAACAATAATAACTGTGGGTGCTAACCCACAGAATATTCACAAACAACTAAAAAACTCCGAAGGAGTTTAACCTTATTCATAAAAATATGAATAATTCAGGTTAACATCTCCGCTTAAAAAGATTTATACTGATCGGATAATTTTGCAAGCACGGCAGAAATTGCCCCTTCATAGGATGGATACTTTATTCCGTCAACAGTCCAGCTATTGGCGTCATCAGGATCAAAAATATAAGTGGTCGTCATCTCCAGAATCACTTCATAAGCCCGGTTAAACTGTTTATTATAAAAATAGGAATGAGCCTGCAATACCATCATATCATGGTAGTCGATATCCGTTTTATAGGAAAAGACATAAGCGGCTGATCTGTCGAGTAATTGCTGTATATAGTTAATCGATGTGCTATAATCTTTTTGTAAATTATTAACGATTCCCAGTGCTGCCAGCACATCATTCAACAGGGATGTATCACTCTGCGCTTTTTCCAGATAGGATTCAATGGTGGCAAGGTCTGACTCATCCTGCATTAACAATGTCCAGGCTTTTCCCGCCAGGCTCTCTTCATGGTCATTTTTCAGATTCAGGGCCAGATCAAAATAGTATTCCGCCGAATCATAGCGGGCATTTTCAAAATGGATCCAACCGTCAACCAGGTTTTCTGCAACCTGCTCCTCAATTGTCGGTGGATTGGACCCGCCGCCGCCATCGCTACCGCAGTTCATCATTACAATTGCTGCCAATAAAATAACTATAAAATTTCTCATTTGAATAAGGTCACTTTCTTTATTTTCATGGGTTTATTATTTTTTTGTAACAATACGAAATAGACACCGCTGGGCATCATCTCACCTTTTTGATTGATACCGTGCCAGGCCATTTCATTGATGCCGGGATTGAAATAATGTTGTTCCGAATATACCTTTTGTCCCCGCAAATTATAAACGATCATTTCCACATGTTTCTGCGCTTTCAGAATAAACTTCAAATTGACCGTGGGATTAAAAGGATTCGGATAGGTCAGGAAGTGATTTTCCGGCAGGATTTCTTCTTCAGCCGCCATGGAAGAGGGACCAAAACAAATCTCGCAATCTTCAGAAATGTAGCCGATAAACTCACCCTCATCATTAATATAGGTTTCAACCGGTACTAAAGATTCATCAACAACCTTGTAAAAGGAATGATATTTATCCATGAATTGTTTTGGTTTATACCGCAGGGTCATTAGGATTTCCTCAGACGCGATTCCCGATCTGATTTTATATTTTTTCCTGTAAACATCCTGATGACCAATCGATTTGGACAACAGGTTGTTATCAAGTGACAGATTGCTTTCCGTTATGAAAAACATCTTGTTATTGTAATGATGTTCCGGGTATTCCAGACGCATTGTTTCCGTATCATTCCCCATGGCTACCTGGGCGCCGTTATTGTCCGGAAATTCCACGGACATCATCAGCGTGTCGTAGGTCACGAAATTGCTTACATCTTTCATTCCAACGATCAGTCTGTAGGCGCCTTCGTCCTGGAATCTGTGGTCATCGGTCCAAACAATGCCATCGTCATTATTGGTCAGTTGGCTGAATCTAAGATTAATATTGGTGGCCGGCAGTTTTTTGAAATTAGCACTCACCTCCTCTACCCTGGAATCAGTAGATACCACAAAATCCACCCGTTTTGACAAGACCGGGTTGACAATATAGTTTACAAATCCACTGGGCGGCAGCGCATTAGTGATGATCAGTTTGACGCTGGTGGAAACACTGTTGTTTTGGGTATCTTCCGCCTTAAAAATGATGTAAAAATTTTCTCCGTATACACCATTTTCAGGGGTTACGGTTATCCGGGTGTCCGCATCAATTTCCACTTTTATATTAGCGTTTGACGGGATTGCGGAAAAAACCAGATCACTTTCCAAATCGTCAGGATCACGGCAATAATCAAGTAATTTTAAACCGGTAAATATTTCTGTATTCTTTATATATATCGTGGGAATATTTCGCCAGACAGGCGGTAGACCGTCGCCGAT
>CAZCHS010000093.1:0-13906 GCA_964498725.1 uncultured bacterium
GGCCAAGTTTAATTATCTTTTCCCGGTTTTCAAATACTTTTTTTATCTTTTTTTATTACTGGAAAAACTTCTTTCTCTATCTTCACTTCACTCGTTTTCCCTTTTTAAAGCGGCGCAATTTTAAACATTATTTGATCCCTTTGCAAGAAATATTTAAACTTTTTTATTAAGCAAAATCACTGTAAAAAAGTTCACAACTTCAAGCAATTGGAAATCAATTTAATAGGAATTAATTATTGGCAACTTTATGGTAAAGATTGATGTATTTTTCAACTGATTTTTGCCAACTGAAATCGACACTCATGGCATTTTTTACCATTTGGTTCCATTTATCTTTATCGCGGTAGACTTTATCGGCATACTTGATCATAGTAAAAAATGCAGCGGCATGATATTCATTGAATAAAAATCCTGTTTTATCATGCTCGATTGTATCCGCCAGACCACCGGTTTTATTCGCCAGGGGCAAAGAACCGTAATTCATGCTCTGCATTTGGGTAATGCCGCAGGGTTCATAGCGCGACGGCATTAGAAATATATCAGCCCCCGCAAAAATTCGGTGTCCCAGAGGTTTATTAAAGGTGTAATCGAAATAAAACTGCCCTTTATACCGCTCAAATAATTTTATAAATTTTTCTTTATAGGCGGGTTCACCATTACCGAGCAAAATAAAACTTACCCCTTCCGCCATCATCATCTCAAAAATATTCAGGATTAGGGCAATTCCTTTTTGTTCCACCAGCCTGGTGACCATTCCATAAACCGGACGATTATGAAAAACTTCGTTGATACCGCATTCTTCCAAAAGGTCCTGACGATTGAATTGCTTATCCTGAATAGTATCAATCGTATAGTTTTTGGCGATATCCGGGTCAGTTGCCGGATTCCATTCATCAAAATTTAATCCGTTAACAATTCCCACAACATTATCCTTCCGGGTATGAAATACCGGCTTCATTCCGGCACTCAGGATTTCATCTTCCGTTATTTCCCGGGCATGGGTTTCACTGACCGTTGTCACCTTGTCAGCATAGACAATACCGGCTTTCAGAGGATTGATCTCTCCATACCACTCCAGCCGGCCCATGGGATAAAAATGCTTTTCATCCAAATTCAGCAAATGGCGCAGGGACATATCAAAATTTCCATGATAGCCAATATTATGAATGGTCAGAATTGATTTTGTTTTCCTGAAATTTTCAATATCATGGTATTTTGCCTTCAGAAACAAAGGAATGAGAGCAGCCTGGTTGTCATGACAATGAACAATATCCGGACTCTTCCTCAATAATACCAGTAATTCCAGCACAGCTTTCTGGAAGAGGACAAAGCGCTGGATATTATCTTCATACAAAACACCATCATCATCAACATAAACATTACGATTTCTGAAATAATATTCATTATCGATAAAATAGATGGCCGAATCTTTGTTGTATGAATGTTTATAAACGCCACACTTGTGAATATCATTCCCCATCTCAACAAGGAATTCAAT
Source organism: uncultured bacterium (assembly GCA_964498725.1). Taxonomy (GTDB): domain Bacteria; phylum Fidelibacterota; class UBA2242; order UBA2242; family JAFGTP01; genus JAFGTP01. The sequence continues at coordinate 1,499 of CAZCHS010000093.1, forward strand.
GCCGGTTTTTTCCAGTGAATCGGCTGCAAACACACTCTTATAAGCCGGCGAAAAGAGGTTGACCTGCAATCCCTTTTCAATAAAAAAAGGAGGAAGGGTTCCGACAACGTCACCCATTCCTCCAACTTTTGAAAATCCACTTATTTCTGATGCTATTAATGCTATTTCCATAGGTTTTCTATCTTTTAATGGCCGGTATTCGGCCTGATTAATAAAAATTGATTTATAAAATAACACCTAACCATCAATTTTACAAAATTCATTTTTGCTGGATTTTTTTTAACTATCAGAAATTTTTAATTTGATGACAATCTCTTTTTCTGCCTTTGATGCAAGTTTAATATCATAAAAAGGGATCACAACAGAACTCTGATAAACACGCTCAAAACCCGCTTCTGATAAGCTGACTGTTTCCACAGGAAAACGCCAAAAGTCGACTTTTTTGGTTGTCTTTATCTCCAGTTTAAACCCGTCATACTCGTTGGTAACGCCAAGAGATTTGATATCTTTTTCTATTCCCTTTGTAATCAGGGCTGTACCATCAAGTTCCCGGTCTTTTGAGAAGTAGTATCTGTCCGGCGCTTCTCCACCCAGCATTGCAAAATTGAATTCCGGGCCAAACAGAAAAGCATTTTCTTCATCTCCCAGATTTTTCAACTTATAATAAAATTCCAGATAGCCTTTTCGGATGCGAACTTCTTTTGTTAATTCCAATTCCTGCCAGTTGACCCAGCCCTTTCTGGTCATGATTACTTTTTTGCCACGTTTATCAATCTGATAGTCAAATTCACTGTCAATAAAATCACTGTCTTCAAAATATTCCACTTTTTCCAGCTGCTCCAGGGATACATCTTTATTGATAAAATGATCTACCAGCATCTTGCGGCTATGATTATCATAATTCAGATATTCGTCCAGGCCTTCCTCTTTAGCCATTACAATATCATGAATACTTCCTGATTCATTGGCATTTTCCTCATAAGCCAGATGGACTTTGGCATGATAGGCTTCTTTATATCGTTTCAATGTATTGAGGACATTATAATTTTTATTTCTTAATGAAAATTCCTCGATGATGCCTCCTTTTGCCGGAGACAGTGCCAATTGGATATCTTTACTTTTAACCAAGATTTCATCATGGCCATCTAAATCTATATCTACCACATCGAATTGCAGTGTCTTTCGCGTTTCTATCTGGTCCAAATATTTTTCACTGATAATCATTTCCTGATAAACAGCATGGCGCAAATGCGGCAGATACAATCCCCCAAAGATACCATGCCAGTAGGTGCAGTTACAGGAACTTTTCCACATATGGTATTTGGCTTGCTCGAGATTCTTTTTATTGGCTGCGTTCAGTTTTTTATCTCCCAACAGAGCGATCTTATTGGATAAATATTGCATTTTTTTCTGCATCCAATTGGATTCGTCGTAAATGCTCAGAAAATTCCGCCACATGCCACCTTTGAAAAAAGGTTTTAATTCCTCAAATGTACCTTCTTCTTCGAACTTATGCACATGGCTAATAAATTTTTCGCCAACATCACCGGGCAGTGACCATTCGCTCATCTCAAAATAGGAGGCTGTCGGCAGGTAAATCCGACCAACAGGTGACTGTTTTGTATTATATTTTGTAAAAGTCGTTGTTTTGAGCCAGTCACTATTTTCTTGAAGTTTTGTGAAGAAATAGCGCAACCAGTTTTTCTTAAAAACAACCTCATGAGTACCAGGCCATACACCAAATTTTTCACCGTCATCCGCCATTACAATCGCATTGGTTCCTTCTTCTGTGGCAAATTTTCTTAAATATTCAATGGTTTCATTGGGATCTTTAAAGGGGATTGTGTACCTGAGATTTTGATTGATGGGGAAAATTTTAAGAGGATAACCTTGTTCCTCTGTAATAAAACTACCGACAAGATCATTCTGGTGCTTTCCTGATCCCAGAAAATGATAGTCATCAACTGTAATAAATTCTATTCCTGCTTGGGCAATGGGTTTTGCCAGTCCGGGCTCCCAGACTCTTTCTGTTAGCCACAAACCTTTCGCTTCATAATCAAAACGATCTCTAATATAATCATTCATCATTTTGATCTGTCCGATTTTATCTCTGTCTGGTATCATAGCGAGAACAGGCTCGAAAAAACCACCGGATATAATTTCAATATTGCCCTTTTTAACCAGGTCGGCAATTTTGTCTAAATATTCAGGGTGATTTTCATCCAGCCATTCCAATAGACATCCACTAAAATGAAAGGACACATTGATTCCCGGAAAGTCTTCCAAAACATCGATAAAGGGTTTGTAACTTTTCTTAAAAGCATCTTCGATCACAAAATCAAAGTTCCCTACCGGTTGATGGTTGTGAATACCGAAGATAAAGTTAACTGTTTTCAACTAAAACCCTCCTATGTTATGGAATGTATTTTATTAGTTTTTTGAAGGTAATAATAAAAAGAAAGTGGTGAAAAAATCCACCACTTTCTTATCATTAAAAATATAGATTTACATTAAATCAACAACATTTTTAACCAAATCTACAACACGGCATGTATATCCGTATTCATTGTCATACCAACCGGAAATTTTCACAAGATTTCCTTCGATAACGGTGGTCATTTTGCTGTCGAATGTCACGGATGCGGAACGACCGATGATATCTGTTGATACCAGTTCGTCTTCTGTGTAGTCCATGATTCCCTTTAATGGACCTTCAGCAGCCGCTTTCATGGCAGCGTTGATTTCTTCAACGGTTGTATCTTTTTCAAGTTCGAAAGTTAATTCTGTCAATGATCCGTCAGGTGTCGGTACCCTGTAAGCAACACCCGCCAGTTTTCCTTTTAATGAAGGAATAACTTTACCAACAGCTGAGGCAGCGCCGGTTGTGGTAGGGATGATAGACATTGCTGCAGCGCGTGCACGGCGCAGGTCTTTGTGAGGTGCATCCAACAGATTCTGATCCATTGTATAAGCATGAATAGTCTGTAAAACACCACGCTTCACACCAAATTTTTCAACCATAATTTTGGCCATCGGAGCAGCGCAATTTGTTGTACAGGAAGCATTTGAAACGATGTCAGCATCGGCTGTCAGGTCATCATCATTAACACCTAATACAATAGTAGCATCAATTTCATCTTTGGCAGGCACAGTTAATACAACTTTTTTAGCACCAGCATCAATATGCGGCTGAATTTTTGCTCTGTGTCTGAAAACACCGGTAGATTCAATCACGACATCAACTCCAAGGTCGCCCCAAGGTAATTTTGACGGATCTTTTTCAGCAAAAACTTTAATTTTTTTGCCATCAACAACCATAAAGTCGCCATCCAGTTCCACTGTACCGTCATAAGCACCCTGAACAGAATCATATTTCAATAAATGCGCTAAGGTTTTCGCATCTGTTAAGTCATTAATTGCTACAATTTCAAAATCCATGTTTTTTTCTTTAGTCGCACGTACAAAAGCACGTCCAATTCGTCCAAAACCATTAATTGCAATTTTTGTTGCCATGTTTTTTCTCCTTTTTATTTAGTTACTACAAAAAACTCAATTTTATCCAAGAGGATAATATAACTTATTCAAATAATAATTACCAAGAATATTAACTAATTTCTGATTTACTATTCCGGTTTTTTACTTTTTTCATTCCAATTATTTTTATATCTTTTATTTCGGAATGTCAAATTTTTTTGCGTAATTTAATAAATTATAAACAAACTAACCCATAAGATATGATAGAAAACGCACAAAAATACATCGAATTATTTATCGAAAAACTCTCTATTACACTATTCTCAATAAAAGATTATTCACTTAATCTCTGGCAGGTAATACTGGCGGGATTAACCCTCCTTCTGGGTATAATAATTATCCAGTTTTTAGCACGGAAAATTAGAAAAGTTAAATTTATACAAGCCTTCAATGAGCAACCAAAGCGATTATCACTGGTTAAATTATTTCAATTCATCCTCTATTTTTTGTTACTGGGTTTATTCCTTTATATATTAGGATTCCCCACCAAAATCGTTGCCAGCCTTTGGAAAATGACACTTTTTACAATCAATGAAAATTCGATTACCCTTGGTAACCTGATCATTGGTTTTTCTTTTTTCATCCTGGGCACGCGAATAAATAGAATGTTCAAGCCAAAAACTGAATATTATATCAATAACGCACTAAATCTTGACTATCCGTCTCAAAAAACAGTTTCAACTATAATAGAATATATTTTTATTCTGATCATTTTCCTGTTTGCGCTGAGCATTATTGGCATTCCTCTGACAGCCTTTACCGTCATTGGCGGTTCACTGGCCATTGGTGTCGGTCTGGGCTCTCAAAATCTAATCAACAATTTTATCAGTGGTTTTGTTCTAATGGGTGAAGGCACTGCTAAACTTGGCGACATTATAGAAATCCAGGATAATATCGGTACCGTAGAAAAAATTGGATTCCGGTCTACTATAATTAAAACTTTTGACAACCTGCGACTGATCATGCCCAATAGCAGCCTTTTAGAAAATAATGTGATTAACTGGTCTCTGACTGATAAAATTTTGCGGCGAAAAGTTGTTGTTGGTGTTGCTTATGGTGCCGATGCTGTCAAAGTTCAGGAATTATTGTTGGAATCTGCAATAAGCCGCCCGGATATTAATAAAGAGCCGGCCCCCTTTATTATCTTTTCCGATTTTGGCGACAGCGCCTTGATATTTAATGTTTATTTTTTCATCGATATGACCAATAACCGCAGTGCGCTCAAAATCGAAAGCGACCTGCGCACAGATATTTACCAGGCATTAGCCCGGGAAAAAATCGGTATCCCTTTTCCACAACGGGACAATCATATTTTTATTGGCAAGCCCATTGATGTGAATATAACACAGCAAAACAGTGACAAAAAGCAGGAAAACTAAATTTACTAAACCGCTATTTTGTAAAACTTTGAGACTGCCCTGACAAATCAATTTACCCTTTTACAATATCTAAAATCTTTTCAAAACTCTCGGGTGTAAAGCCAACCTGCTTTTTAACGATTTTGCCATCCGGTGAAATGAAACATTATAACGAGGCTGTCCCAAAAGTCCATTGCGAAGGCTTAGCAGCCATTCGCAAGCTTTTAACCCTTCAGTTTGAACACGACCGGTATAGATATCCAAACGCCGACATTTTCATTCTTCTGTTTTGCCGGGATAAATTTTGTCTGTTTAATCGCATTGATAGCAGCTTCATCCAGGCCGGAATCCGGAATTCCTTTTAGGACTTCGCAAGTAGTAACGTCACCCTTTTCATCGATGAAGGCCTGAATGACAACCGTTCCTTCAACTCCGTTTTCCTGTGTTTCAGCCGGATAGATTACATTTTTCTGAATCGCAGCAAAGCCACCTATCGGTTCCGGCGCTTTATCATAGGGAATGAACTTGACTTTCCGATTACGCGTTGCTTTCGAAGACTCAAATTTAACTTTTACATTTGCTTCCTGCAGATTTTTTCTTCTTAATGAAGATAGGAAATCCTCATTTTGTACTGCTGTCAGGGCCTCTCTGTTAATTTCCTCATTATTGCTTTTATTGATGATATCAAATTTTTCATGATCATCATCCAGGGTAACCTTTACCAGTACATCTTCATTAAAATTTTTATGATTAACAACCGGCAACGTAACCATTTCTGCTGCCGGCAATGGATTTTCTACAGACTTTGCCGGGCCGGTAATTGTCTCACATGCCACAATATAAATCAGGATCAAAACCAGGGCAGAAATTAATCCAATTTGTAATTTACTGAGTTTCTGCACAACCTCCTCCTTTCGGTTAATTAGGTATTCAATACGTTTCACAAATATCTTTTTAGAAAATAGAAAGCCGTTGGCCAAAATCGGATAGTGTTTCTGCCTAATGCAAAATTCCATGTAATCGATGATTTTACGGCCATACTTTTTCGGACTGGAATTAATCGCTTCCACCGCCATATCATCACAGATCAATTCGCGATAATAATTCAGAAAACCCGAAGCGATCAGCACCACCGGATGAAAGAAAAAAGCAATGGTGATGATGTTTTGCACCATGATCATCAGAAAATCATTGCGTTTGATATGAGCCATTTCGTGGGCAAGAATGAATTCCATTTTTTCAAAATCACTGTTTTCCGGCACAAAAATTTCAGGTTTTATAAACCCGATCGTAAAAGGCACATCAATACCGGCTTCGTAGACTTTTATTTGTCGTTTCAGCCGGTACTTCTTTTTAAATTTTTCAACTAAAAGACTATTCAGTTCAGTTTTACCGGACAATACTTTCTGAAAGTTGACAGAATTCATGATCAATTTTATCACAAGAAATATGACCATTATTCCCCATATCAAAAATAAAATATTTTGATACTGATTAATGGAAGGGGCGATTTGTTGCATATAGGCCGTTGAGACAACGGGCGGCAGTTCGATGGTATGGATTTGCTGTCCCCCGAACCGAAAAAGATTTGAGGGCACCAGGCTTTTCAGCAAAACAATAGTCCAGATAATGTAATGATACCGTGGCGATTTCTTGCGAAAGAACAAAGAAAAAACAGCGGCCGGAATGGCCAGAAAAAGTATTTCCAAGGAATTGGTTAAAAAGTAATCGGCCCACTTATTCGAAATTTCACTATAAAAAATTATCAATTCATTCATCATCAGGCTCCTTTAACATGGATTTTATTCTTTCCAGATCTTTTTCCGACACTTCTTCGACATCAAAGAGAAATGCCGCCATTTTTGAAAAAGACCCGTCAAAAACTTTTTGCATCAGGGACTTGGTTTCACTTTTGCGAACTTCCTTTTCCTGTACAACCGGTGAATAATAATTGATCGCGCCGACTTTTTCTTTCTGCAGGAAATTTTTCCCCACTAAACGCTCCATATAAGTTTGCACAGTTGTGTAGGCGCGCTCCTGTTCTTTGAGAATTTCATCGTGGACTTCACGAACGGTGGCGTTGGATTTTTTCCACAGGATTTTCATGATCTGCCATTCGAATTCACTTAAAGTTTTATTGGTCATCGGTTTCTCCATTTATCTACTACTTCAGTAGTAATCTAATTACTACAATCGTAGTTGTCAAGAAATTTCATTGAATTATTTCGATATTTTTTGCGCCTGAATTTTGATTAATTAAAATAAAAGTAGAAATTCTGTAATAATTTTACAAACTTTGTATCATAAAGAGTGCTTGTATAAATTATTTAAAAAGGAGAGAAAAATGATCAGGAATTTCAAAAAGTATTTCAGTCTTATTTTCACACTTTTGTTGATTATAAATATCAGTTTTGCAGGGAATTCTCCCAAAAGAATTATCCTCAATCTGACAGAAAATCCGGATTCTGAAATGGCAGTCACCTGGCGCACCTGTGAACCAGTAGATGAACCGGTAGCGCAAATTACCAAAACAAACGCCACTACGGATTTGGAAACCACGGCAAAAACAATCACCGCCGTCTCAGAAGAATTACAACCCGTCGATGATAAAACTGTCTATCACCATTCCATAATTTTTAAAAATTTATCCCCCACAACAAGCTATGCTTACCGCGTTGGTGACGGCGAAGTCTGGTCGGAATGGAATCATTTTGAGACCGCATCCAACAAAGCTGAACCCTTTGAATTCATCTATCTTGGCGATGTTCAAAATGGTATTTTTACCATGACCAGCCGCGTTTTGAGAACCGCCTACAAAACAGCGCCCGACGCAAAATTTTGGCTCTATGCCGGTGATATCATCAATCATGGTGGCAGTGATGCAGAATGGCAGGAATATTTCGACGCTGCCGGCTGGATTCCACGCACCACGCCAATGATCTTTTTGCCGGGCAATCACGAGTATCCGCAAAAAACTTTCAAGGGAACAAAATCCCGGAAATTGGACCATATCTGGCGGTCGCAATTCACATTGCCGGAAAACGGTGTGCCGGGATTGGAAGAAACCAATTACTATATTGATTACCAGGGCATTCGTGTAATCACTCTCAATGGCAATGAAAAACTTAAAGAACAGGCCAAATGGCTGGATAAAATTTTGGCAAAGAATCCGCAAAACTGGACCATCATATCCACTCACCAACCTTTTTACTCTACAGCCCGGGGACGGGACAGCCAGGAGCGACGCGACCTTTTTCTGCCTTTATTTGATAAGTATAATGTTGACCTGGTTCTGCAGGGACATGATCACGCTTATGGCAGAACCCACAAAATGCGCAATAACAAAATTGTTGATGAAAACGAGCCCGGCACTTACTATGTTGTTTCAGTTGTGGGCGTCAAAGTCTATGACATGAAGGAAGAGAACCGGAAATATATGGCCAAAATGACTAATGGCATCCAATTGTTTCAGGTGATCAGCATTAATGATGACAAACTAACTTATAAAAGTTATGATACCACCGGTGAATTATTTGATAGTTTTGAAGTTGTGAAATAGATAAATAACACTATTATAAAAAACATTGCAGGCGACAATTCGAATTGTCGCCTACTAAATCCCCAGCTTTTTCAAGGCGTTCATAATCCCAAACCGTCCGCGGCCATACTCTTCACAAAGCAATTGAATGGTTTTCATTTTGGTGTGGTGCTTTTCATAGAGAGTTTCGTACCGGATTTTGAGTTGTTGTAATTCCTCCCGCGTCCAGGGCTTTCCCTGATTACGAAGCGCCGCGTTTTTTGTCTTTTCCTTTTCCATCAATATTCCGAATTTGACAGTTTTTATCGCTTCAATTTGATAGTTGAACATATTTTCACTGAGTTCAAAACCTGTGGCCTGCCGTCCCATTTGCAGCGCCACCCTGGCGGTCGAAAAACTGCCGAGAAACATATCACACACCAGATCACCGGGATTGCTGGAATAGGCGATCATTTTTGTGAGCAAAGCTGCCGGCAACTGGTTTTTATTTTTTTTCTGCCCCGGTTTGTATTCCTTGTTAATAGCCCAGACATCTTCACGATCGATATAGTTAGCCGAACCGCCGGTTTCATTCTTTTCTGTCGGGCCAAATCTTGTAAAGGTGTTAAAGGTATGCTTCTCCCCCGGTTTGACATAATACAAAATATGGTAATGGGAGGAGACATATTTGGTTTTCGTATAGACACCAAAATTATATTTCCAGATAATATGATTTAATTCCCGCAATGATGTTTGTCGTAATGCCTTCAGAATATAGAATAAGTTCGTGTAACCGGACACAATGTAAATACTGCCCCCGGGTTTCAGTATGCGCTCCGCCTGCTTTATCCATTTTTGGCTAAACTCTTCATAGTATTCCGACGGAACTTCCACATAACCATCAATAACATGTTCCTCATTGCGATTATAATGTTTGTGCAGTTTGTCGCCGTTAATACCATAGGGCGGGTCAGTAATGATCAGATCAACAGAATTATCCGGAATATGTTCCCCGGCGCCGGCAATGCAATCCTGATTGTAAAATTTATATTTCATTCAAATTTCTCTATTGTCAGATGTTTATCTTCAAAAACTAGATAATTTTTTTGGGTTATCAAATTTTTATTTTCTACTACTTTTGTAACGGTATAATTATACCACAAGTCGAGCCTATTGAATACAGGCCCGACTTATGATATGAAATTTATTCTACTTCCCGCATTTTAAAATGATCACCTGTTTCATCAACAACCTTTTTGTACCAGGAGTCCGGATAACCGGGATGAGTCACTTTACCGTGTTCATCTTTAACATTGCCATCCAGATATTTGTAGATCAAAAACTCGCCCAGGGCTTTCCACCGTTTTACTGTATATTGACCGCTTTCTGAGGAATATTCAGTCAGATAATCAATTGCCAGTTGCGGCGATTCTTCGTACAATTTTTCAGCGGCTTTATCAACTTTTTTCACTTCAACTGCAAATCGTCCTTCCAGTTCACGCTGAACTTTCTGAATATCCACGATCATATCACTATATCGATTATAGGCGTAATTGGATACAAAATTGAATACCCAAAAGGCTGATTCCCAGGTAAAGGTATCGAAATCACCGGTTCCCACAGCAAAAGCATGAGGCGCTTTGGTTATACCACAATACATCGGCACATAAACAGTGCTGTATGTATCATCCACACCAAACCATAAAATACCCCCAATTGGATTAGGCAGCCATGAGCGGGATTCAGCGACAAAGGAAAATCCGGTTTGCTGAGTGGAAGTGGCGCGTTCATTACAATATTCTACAGAATCAACTTCCCATGTCAGCGGGCGCCAGCGATAAGGCAACTTGTAAGGTCCGGCGCCGAGATCTTTGGTCATGTCAAAATCAGTGCCCTGAAAATGATCGCGCATTAATTCCTGGACATCACGATGGTTCAATTTTTCATCCGGTTTGATCCAGAGCGGCATTGGCTCGGCACTATCAACGCCTTTGACATAATCCATGGATAGATTCAAAGATGGTGCAATTCTGTTGAACATGGCATAAACACGGGCTTCGCAAAACCGCAAAGCGCCATAGTCCAGTGGCGCGTAAGCATCAGCAAAACTAAAATCCTTATCTTTGCCGTCGAACCAGCCATTTTCACGGGCCAGGTTAACCACATCTTTTTCATAAATTGTATTCTTATCATTCAGGGGAAACTGACGAATGCGCGCCTGGTTGGCATGGCCGCTGACATAGCCATCCGGTACTTTCCGGGCTACCCAAACCGCGCCTTTTTTGTCCGGACCTTTGGAGATCATTTCCATTAACCAGACTTCATTCGGGTCAGAGATTGAAAAAGATTCGCCGGAACTGTAATAGCCGTATTCTTCTACCAGTTCCGCCATGATCCTGATCGCTTCACGAGCGGTTTTTGCGCGCTGCAATGTCACATAAATGAGGCTGCCGTAATCCATGATTCCATCGGGATCGCGTAGTTCTTTTCTCCCGCCCCAGGTGGTTTCACCAATGGCAAGTTGGTGTTCGTTCATATTGCCGACGACAGAATAAGTGTGCGGTACCTGTTCGATCTGTCCCAGGTAGTTCCCGGTATCCCATTCATAAATATCCAGCATCTCGCCGGGCAGATGATCGGCGGCTGGTGTGTAATAGAGTTCACCATAAAGTACATGCGCATCGGCTGCGTAGGTGATCATTGTCGAGCCGGTTTCTGAAGCGCCCCGTGTAATTAAAAAATTTGTACAAGCCAGAGTTTGGATTGTGAATACAAACAACAGTAGTGTTGTAATTGTCAGTCTTTTTTTCATACCATCTTTCCTATACTTTTAAAAGTTAAAAACAAACATAAATAAACCATAAAATATAAAGTAGTCCTTTTTACTTCGCAAGCAGAGAATCAAATTTTAACCGACTATTCCTAATAATTTGCTATGGATAAGTAAATTACAAATATTTTTTTTAACCTCCATTATTCATATAAATATGAACAATGCCCGCTTCGCGCCGATACGTTTCCTTTGGAAACTATCGGGATTAACCTGAATATCATTCTATGAATTTTCCAAATTAGTTTTTTAATATGTATTTGGTAAACTGTTAATTTTATTCTCTTTGCTTGAAGAATTTGAAAATTCATGAATAATTCAGGTTAAAAAGTTAAAATTATACTTGCATTTGAGACTACAATTGCCTACCATTCTGATAGGTAATATAAGTTTTGTTATACAGATAATACAAATAAACAAGGAGATCAAAAGATGAAATCAAAACATTTAGGAATTCTATTTATCGCAATAATGCTTCTGTCTATGGTTGCCGTCCTGTCTGCCGGTGAACAAACCAAATGCCCGGTGATGGGTGGTGAAATCGACAAGAGTCTCTATGTCGAACAGGACGGAAAACGAATTTATGTCTGTTGTGAAGGATGCATTGAAGAATTGCAGAATAATTTTTCAAAATATGAAGCAAAATTAAAGGCCTCCGGCCAATCCGTGGCTTTAGTTTCAACAGATGCGAAACATGATCATAAAGAAGACTGCAACAATGACTGCGAAGAAACTAAAACAGCCGACCATGCCAAAGGTTGCTGTGACGAAGAGAAAGTCACTGTCGAGGAAAAAGATTGTGGCTCAGGGGATTGTGGCTCCGCCAAAAAAGCAGGCTGCGATAAATAATATAATTTAGTAAAAAATAATACTGCTTCTCATAAGGAGAGCAGGCTGTTCCGGCCTGCTCTTTTTTATTTTTTTCTGACAACTTATTTCTGTTTCCGGACACTAAAAACTGTGTTTATTTGGAATAAAGAGGTAAGAATGAAGTTTATAAAAATATTTAGTCTACTGGTTTTACCAGTATCACTGCTAATCAGCGATCCGACATTTGTTGAACCGACAAAAATCAACCAAAGCACCATACAAATTGATGGCCTGCTGAATGATGAAATTTGGCATAACGCCAAAGCCTACGACCAGTTTTTTACATTTCAACCGGTTAT
>CAZCHS010000094.1:0-13776 GCA_964498725.1 uncultured bacterium
AGAGCACCTGCCTTACAAGCAGGGGGTCACTAGTTCGAGTCTAGTAGTCCCCACACTCATGAGGACAATTACGGTTGTCCTTTTTTTTATTCCAATGGAGGGTTATGGGTAAATATTTTCTGGTGCTGCCGTTCTTATTATTATATTTTTCCTGTGGTATTTTTCTGTCCCAAAAGTTCCATCAGGATATCACCATTGATCAGGCCGCGGAGATTATCGAAAACCATAGTTTTGATGAAAACTTCGTCATTCTTGATGTCAGAACAGAACGAGAATTTGCATCCGGCCATATTCACCAAGCCGAAAATATAAATTACCTCAGCAAGGATTTCCGGGCAAAGGTAAACCATCTGCCAAAAGATAAAACTTATTTGGTTTATTGCCGCAGTGGGATCCGCAGCCAAAAAGCAATGGAAATCATGAAATCCCTCGGTTACAAAAAAATATATAATCTCAAATCCGGAATCAACGGGTGGGTGAAGGCGCAAAAAGGCCTGGTTAAGTAGGTAAAAATATATTTTAATGTAAAATCCCTTACTTATCACAATTGTTAATTTTTCAATAAAAAACCACAAAATATTTATAAATGAATTTATTGCCCATTCACAAAAAGTTTACTTGTTTGAAGTAATTTCCTGCATGATTTTAATTATGGAGGAAATCACATGGCATTAGTAGATATGCACGTACATTCGAAATATTCCGGTCACCCTTCGGAATGGTTCCTGAAAAAACTCGGCGCCTCTGAATCTTATACAGAGCCTGAGTTTGTGTACAAAAATCTGAAGAAAAAGGGAATGGATTATGTCACTATTACAGATCACAATAAAATTGGTGGCGCTTTGGAAATTATGAAAAGGCATCCGGAAGATACATTTCTGGGAGTTGAAGCAACTGCTTACTTTCCTGAAGACCGGTGCAAAATTCATATTCTCATTTATAATTTTTCAGAAGAACAGTTTGAAGAAATTGACAGAATCAGAGAAAATATTTACGAACTGCGGGATTATATCAAAGCGAATGAATTGATGTATTCCGTCGCCCATGCAACTTATCCCGTCAATAATGATCTGTTAACAATAGACCATCTGGAGAAACTAATCCTGCTATTTGATGTGTTTGAAGGTGTCAATGGCGGCCGCAATTACAATAACAATCACATCTGGTCTGAATATCTCAAAAACCTTACCAAAGAAGAGACTGATCGGTTTTATGAACGACATCAAATAACACCCATGTCCGATCGCCCCTGGGAGAAAGGGTTTACCGGCGGCAGTGACGACCACGCCGGCATATTTCTGGGTAAAAGCTATACCAATACGCCGGGTACATCAAAGACTGAATTTTTTGATGACATCAGGAACAAGCGTGGTATTGCTACCGGCCGCAGTAATAACTACCAGGGACTGGCTTTCACAATTTACAAAATCGCTTATGAGTATGTGAATACCAAAGCATCCAACTTAAAAAACACCGCTTTTGGCTATTTCGCAAAAAATCTCTTCGGTGAAAAAAACAGCGGTTTAAAGGACAAAGCAATTATCAATAAGCTTAAATATTTCGGGGATAAACGCTCCCGTGTTCGAAAGCATCTGATACAATTGCTGGAAAATACAAAAGAGCATGCCGATAGTGAAATCGACACACGCTTTGAAGTGGCTTACAATGATATTTCCAATATTGCCGATGAATTGGTAAAGGATTTTTTGCAATCCCTGGAAAAGAAACTTTTCAAAGGGGATTTTCTGGATGTTATGAGCAAGATCAGTTCCCTGTTACCCAGCCTGTTTATTTCCGTTCCCTTTTTCACCAGCATGAGTTACTCACATAATTCGAAGCACTTACTGGCGCAATTAAAACAAAACAGTAAGCAGAAAGAAAAGAAAAAAATCCTCTGGCTCACCGATACAATTACCGATCTAAACGGTGTCGCTGAAACCCTGAAAAAAATTGGTTGGGTCGCGGCGAGAAATGGTAAAAGCCTGGTGATCGCGTCATCCCTGGAACAGCAAGATGAGCACTTGAATTTACCACCGAATTTTGTGAATCTCCCTTATCTCTATTCTTTCACCCTCCCTTATTACAATACCCTTAAACCAACGATTCCATCGATTCTTAAATCACTGAAAATTTTTGAAGAGATCAATCCGGATGAAATCTATATTTCCACACCGGGCCCGGTTGGGTTGCTGGGCATTCTGGCCGCTAAGCTATTAAATATCAAGTGTACCGGTATTTACCACACAGATTTCACCTATCAACTAAAAAATATTGCTGACGACGGCGCCGCGGTTCGCGCAACCGAAGCCTACACGAAATGGTTCTATGATCAATTGGACGAAATCCGTGTGCCATCAAAAGTCTATATTGACATGCTGGAAACCCGGGGGTTCAAAAAAGATAAAATGAAAATTTTCAAACGCGGTATTGATGGGAATGTCTTTGCTCCGTCGAAACAGAGTGCAACTGAAATCAAGGCAAAATACGGTATCAAAAATGGCAACATTCTTCTCTTTACCGGCCGTATTTCAAAGGACAAAAATTTGGATTTTCTCTTCCGGATCTTTCAGCAGATGAAGGAAACCGATCCGAGCCTGAATCTTATGATCGTAGGAGACGGGCCTTATTTAGAGACTTTGAAATCCAAATATTCCCAGGACCCAAAAGTGGTTTTTACCGGCAAACTGAATCGAAGTGTACTGCCGGAAATCTATTCAGTAGCGGATGTATTTGTTTTCCCGAGTAATACCGATACCTTTGGCATGGTGGTTTTGGAAGCCCAGGCCTGCGGATTACCGGCGGTTGTCAGCAACCAGGGGGGCCCCGGGGAAATCATTATCAATGACAAAACCGGCTACGCTCTGCCAACAGTCAATCATCAAAACTGGCAGGATAAAATCGCCCACTACCTGGAACTAAAACAAACCAATGAAGCCGGGTATCAGAAATTACGCAACACAATTCGCGTCAGTACCCTGGCCAATGCCAACTGGGAAAATGTATTGAATGATATTTTTGATAATTCACCAATAGCTGCCGGATAATATCCCGGGAATTTGGAAGAATAGAATTATTTTTCCAATTTTCTCCATAATAGACAAAAGTCCCGGTTTCCCGGGACTTTTTTTATAACGGCTGTGATTAAAAATAAATTATTTTGTCATGATTCTGATGCCATATTTATCGGGATTGGAAGGGGGAGTCGCATTCCAGCCGGCAAAGGAATGGGAACCGTCGGTTTCAAAATAAACACGATAAGTTCCTGCTTTCAGGTAGACATCGCCGTTGAACATTCTGTTTTTTCTGGCGCCGCCGGCCCACTGGGAATTGCGTCCTGTCATTTCCCAGACGACTTGACCGTCACTGAGCCGCTTGATCCATCCGGTGTCATGCATCTCATTATCATCACCTTCACCTATTGCATAGACCCGGAACAAGCCATCTTTTTCAATGGTAAAATCCTTATGACGTTTTTCATGGTCACCGACTCTGTCAATTTTCACAATGATATTTTCATTTTCCAATTTCCGTTCATTAATTAATGAAATATATTTTTCATCATTTTCTCTTAACAGCCAAACAGAAATTCCCCAATATTCTTTCTCAAAGGGCGGCGTGGTATTCCAATCAAAATAGGAATGAGAGCCATCGGAGATATATTTAACGATGTACTGGCCTTTGGGCAATTTCACAATACCATTGAATTTGCGATTTTTATCACCACCACCGGCATGAACTGTATTCCGGCCGGTAAACTTCCAAACAATTTCATTGGTTTTCGCATCTTCAATCCAACCGTAATCATAAGCTTCGCCATCATCATATTCTCCCAGGCAAATGACACGAACTTCCAGGTCTTTTTTCAATTCCATACCCTGTGACAAAATAGCATTATCTCCAACTTTCATCAGATCCACTACCGGATCCGGCCGGGTTGTACTGAAATCAACATGATTCATATCGCCGGCATCACAAAATACCTGAATACCCCAGGCTTCCGGATTATTCGGCGGCAGCACATTCCAGTCATTATAGGAGTGTGAATCATCTGTAACATAAGATACGGAATAATCACCGGCCGGCAATTTAATTTCATCACGGGCCTTAACATTTTTCCAGCCGCCGCCGGCATATTCAAAAACCGTGCTTTTCGTGGGCCAGATAATCTCGTGATTGCGCATATCATAAATACGCCCGTAATCGTAAAACTTACGGTCTTTTTTCTCTCCGGCAGACTGAATATAGAGCGGGATTGTCTTTTTGAGTGAAAAACTCTTTTCCAGGTATTCATCTTCACCGGCACGGTAAAAAGCAACAACTGTTTTTTGTGATTCCGGAACGTATTTGTATTCTTTATCCAATTCGTGAAAGAGGTTTTTCTGCCCTTTTACAATCATGCGTAATTCATCTTCGTGAAAGGTAAAGACATCCTCTTCATCCCAATTAGAAAAAATATTCTCAATCAGATCACCCAGGTCTTTTATGACAACACCATCATTGTCATAAACAGCCGTGTAAAAAGCTTTGTATATACCGGGTTCCAATGTTATCTCATCTTCAAATCCAAAAATACCGGTATCATTTAAAAATTTATTTTTTAATATTTTGAGCGAATTCCATTGCACCTTTCCCGTTTTAATGTCAATTATCCAGCCATAACAAAGTATGTTGCGGGTGCGTTTTTTTAGTTTTGCCCCTTTGCCGTAAATGCTGACATCGCTTTTTTTGTCAATCTGAAAGGTTTTCACATCAACTTTACCGGGATAGAGGTGTTCTACGTTTACCAGATTGTCATCAGCTACCAAAAACGGGGCAGCTAACATCAGTACAAAAAACAGAACTATTCTCTTATTAAACAAGCATTTAATTCTCATTCCAAACTCCCATTATTATTTTACCCAAACTTATGACCACAATACCGGGAAAAAGTTGTCATGAAATCTCATTTTTTATTAATCCTTTTCTTTTTTTCAGATCAGTTTCCCAATTACATCGCCCGTTGTAAACCCAATGAGAAGTTATCTTGCTTCAACTAATTTCGCCTCCAGTGCACCCCGGCCTTCGGTGAATCTGGCCTTTATGATACGCTTTTTTTTGTCTGCTTCTACCCAAATATATTTTTCCCCTGACTCCCCGGCAATCTTCCAAAAAAAGATGTCTGTATAATCCAGCACAGAAGGTTGTTTCGGATCGATTTTATGATAGACCAATTTGATTTTTCTGGTCTGTATGTCCTCACCACCTACTGATAAACCTTCTGTTCCTTCCACAATAAAATTTACCCGAAAAAACTCGCCTTCCATATCAATCACAATTTTTTGTGTTTCCAATCTCCGGTAGTCCACCGTCCTCAGATAAACGAGCATAGAAAAAAAATCATAAATTTGTGTAGTTTTAAAAGTCCTGGTTTCACCATTGCTATAGGTGGCCATTTTTTCGCCATAATTGATCTGTAAGTTTTGAGTGACATTGGGTTGACTGATCTTTTTTTGGTGGTACAAACAGCTTTTATCAGAGAGTTCAAAAACTGTGAAATACTGATTGTCAATCTTAAAAATTTTATCAAAAAAGTTTTTCGTTTCTGTTGTTACATTAATTTTGCCGGTCTTTTTTCCTTCAAACTCATAATCATAAGTCAGTGATATTTTCATATCCAGGCTGGGCATCATAAAATAATTCACTACATAATGATATTCCTCAGAGAATTGTTCTCCTGCCGGTATCATAACTGTCAGTATAAGAATGGTGAAAAAAACTTGTTTATACAAAAGTGTCACTTGCGTTACGATTATAGAGTATTTTTAATCCTTCAAGGGTCAGGTTTTTATCGGACTTGCTGATCAGACTGCAATTACTGGTAATTTCCCCAGACAATCCGCCTGTAGCAATGATAAAAAATTTCTGTTCACTACTAAACTCTTTTATCATTCGATTGACCAATCCCTCGATCATAGCAATATGACCAATAAAAATACCCATCTGTAAATGTTCAGTGGTATTTTTACCGATATAATTCCTGGGTTTGACCAATTCTATATTTGACAATTTTGCTGCTTTTCTGGAGAGTTCATAACCAGCTGTGTAAATACCGGGAGCAATTGCGCCGCCGATATAATCTCCTTTTTCGTCAATGACATCAAAGGTTGTGGCTGTGCCCAGATCAATTACAATGGCAGGTTTTGCATATATTTGCCGGGCCGCCGCGACATTGCAGATTCGATCAGCTCCGACACTCTCCGGCCGTTCGACCCTTAATTCAAAGCCCAGATCCAGTTCATGATTGACAATCAATGCCTCCAGATTAAAATACTTCCTGGCCATTTCATGATAATTGCGGGTCAAAGCCGGTACAACCGAGCCGATAATAATGCCTTTGATACTACGAATGTCAATATTGGCATCTTCACAAAACAATTTCGTAACGATCCAGTATTCATCAATGGTGCGTGTGTGGGAACTCACCAGTCGCCAGGAACTGACCAGTTGGTTGTTTTGATAAACGCCAATGACAGTATTGGTGTTGCCGATGTCAATTGCTAAAAACATATTATAAAGAATCCTTATCAATGGAAACATCAGCGGCATAATAAGTATTCAGTTCACCTTCCTGATTCAAAATAATTCCGCCTTCATGATCCAAATCCTCAAAAACCCCTGAATGTTCCTTTTTATTTTCAATTAATTTTATCTGCTTGCCAATATAAGGGCAATAGGATTTCCATTTATTAAGAATTGTGCTAATTTCCTCATTTTTTGCAAACAGAAGATTTTCTTCCAAACTTTCAAGGATCGCTTCCAGCAAAAAAATACGGTCACCGTCCTGACCGGTTTCCAATTTTAATGAGGTACCGTGGGTCAATCCCTCGCGGTTAAAAAATATCTGATCCTGATTGATGTTGATACCGATACCAATCACAACTTTTGTCAGTCCGCTTCCGGAAGAACGGGATTCTACCAGGATGCCACAGATTTTTTTTCCATTGCAGATCACATCATTAGGCCATTTCAAGGCCAGTGGCAATTGATAATAGACGTTACGCAATCCTTCATAGACAGCAATGGCAGAAAGAAAAGAAAAAGCCGCCGGATGATATTGGTCAAGATTTTCATTGATCAGTAAAGAAAATAATAGGCCGTCACTCTTCGATGCTTCCCATTTACGCTGCAACCGTCCCCGGCCGGCGGTCTGGAAATCAGCCATGGCAACGGTGCCGTTGGCAAGATCATTTTTCAATAAATAATGGTTGGTAGAATCAATTTTTGAAAAATGAAGAATTTCCGGTTTAATTATCTGCGTATTAATATCTATGGTTTGCGTTTGCATTTAGAACCCTCTTTCCTGCCGAATTGCCTGATAGGCACCATTCACAGCCTTAAATTTTTCTTCGGCCACCTCTTGAATTTCTTCGCCAAGATTAGCAACCTTGTCCGGATGATATTTAACCGCCATTTGCCGGTAAGCCTTTTTAATTTCTTCATTGCTTGCATTTTTGCTAACATTCAGAATTTTATAATTTTGATTTTCCTGCTTAATAAAGATGGATTTTATCGATTTGAAATCCGAACCGGTAATGCCAAGATTATCAGCGATCAGGCGAATGGCATCAATTTCTGCGTCAATGATTTGTTTGTCGGCATTGGCCACGCCGAACAGAATATGCAGCATTTCCAATTTTGAGTAATAATCCAAATGACGATTGATCTGCTGACAGACTTGGTGAATATTATAATCCTTGTCCAAAACATCTTTGTAAACATACATCATTTGCTGAGCGTTTTGGGGGCCGAATTTTTGAATCAGATATTTTTTAACATATTGTACTTCCGCCGACATGATTCGCTTGTCAGCTTTGGTGACATAGGCAAAAAGCACCAGCATCGCGACGGCAAAATCCCCCGGTTTCGTTTGTTGATTTTGAGAATAAGTTTGTTTGTATTGATTGGGTTTGTCAGCGTTAACCATATTGCCGATCATTGCTCCGATCATAGCACCAATCGGGCCGCCAAAGACCCAGCCGATGCCGCCCCCAATAAGTGTTCCGGTCCATTTAGCCATTCATGTTCTCCAGGTTATTTTAGAATTAGTCCGAATTTCAAAACTGCGGTTAAATAATCACTCTGATTAACTTCCAGATTCAAATAAGTAAGCGGTACGATCTGCGCGGTCATACCGGCAGTTAAAATGAACTGATCATCAGGCGTGATACTGTAATTCAATTCCTTATCATTGTCAATGCCGGGAACCGTGCCACCGGCCATGGTATAGTCCAGATTCACTTCAGTTTGTGAAAACCCAATGCCGGCATAGGGCGAAAAGTTGAACAGAAAAGGAATCCCAATGGATTTTCCCACTTCAGCATGAATCATACGAGTATCCAAATCAAAATAGTCGCCGACTTTCAATTTTTGCAAAAATAAACCGGCAGTAACATCAACGACCGGGACCGGCAGGCTCTTGCGAACGCCAATACCATACAAATTGACCTTGCCAAGATCGTCGCTTAATTGAAATTCCGGTAAGTAGCGCCCGGTCACTTCCAGTCCCACCAGGGGCAACCGGACATTCGCCTGTAAAGAGAGAGCGCCCAGCGTTTTTACACCCAGTCCTTTTGGAAATGAAAAAGTAGAATAATCTTCATCCATGGTTTCGTCAATATAGGATCTGATATCATCCTCTTTTGTATCAATAGTCTGCTGGCTGACTCCTGCATCCTGCAGTTTTGCGGCGACATTCTGAAAAATTTCATCTTCCGATTTCAGCGTACACCTGACACCGTCATCTTCGCCGGCAATATTGGGCGTGACATCAGCGCTGGTATTATAAATATCAGCAAAACTCAGCGTGATATTTTCCAGTTCTTCACCTTCTGATGTGAGATGAAAATCAAAGGTAAAGTCGGTAAGATTATGTTCAAAAGTGGTTTTATCATCGGGAATGACGGTCGCAACTCCCATGACTCCAATATCAAACCCGAAAGGAATCAATTTTCCGGCGCTGACCGAGGCTTTTTTGTACAGCCCGGCATTCATACTGCTGCTAAATCCCTGGATAGCGGGCATTGCATAAGCTTCCGCATTTTTTCCCATCAACCGTTCCAGATTCTCAACAAAATCAGCAGCGAACAATTGTGTTGTGAGTGTTACGAGGACAACGACTTTGATTACATTTTTTATTTGCATAGCTTTCTCCAACTATTATTTTTATATTACATAAATAAAAATTGAGCCTTAGAAAAGAAAAAACCAAGTTTTTTTATTTTTTATTGCGGTTGTTTTATATGAAATTTATATTTCATACTGGGGTTTTTGTTAGTTTAATTATTTATTTGGGGATTCAGACCTTATGAATGGAGATTGTTTTACACCAAATCAACGAATACTTTCCCGACATGAAAAAGAAATGGCGATCCAGATTTCTGAGATGGAAAAGTACAAATATATCTGTAGCGAAAAAATCGGTGCTGATGTGGGGAAAAAGGCATATTTTGAATGGGCACAACGCTACGGATGCAAAGTTCGCGTCTGGCTGGAATCATTACAAGATGAAGAGGTAAACTTATTATTTGAAAAAATATCCGATCGCATTAAAAAATGCGTTCTCGAAAAAACACGCTGATACTTTTTGCCAACATAGTATACAACAAATTTGTTATTAATTAAAAATGGAGGGGTTTTATGACAGATTCAAAATCCGGCATCAAATTACCGGAAAATGCGTATCGTAAACTTGAAGAGGGAGAAGTTTACAAACCTGTTATCCCTGCGGAAAAAATTGTACCGGAAATAACCCCATACTCCTTGTCCTGGGGAATTTTCTATTCCGTACTATTTTCCATGGCGGCGGCATATTTAGGCCTGAAAATCGGGCAGGTGTTCGAAGCAGCGATTCCGATTGCCATTCTGGCGGTAGGGACATCGGTGATGCTGAAGCGCAAAAATGCTTTACAGGAAAATGTAATTATTCAGTCCATCGGAGCCTCTTCCGGTGTAATTGTGGCCGGCGCGATTTTTACCATTCCCGGCTTATACATCCTTGGACTGGAAGCATCTTTTTTCCAGATATTCCTGGCTTCTCTGATTGGTGGCTTTCTGGGAATATTGTTTCTAATACCGTTTCGTAAATATTTTGTCAAAGATATGCACGGAGAATTTCCTTTTCCCGAAGCTACAGCCACCACGGAAGTGTTGGTGGCCGGCGAATCAGGCGGCAGCCAGGCAAAAGTGCTGGTCACTGCCGCAACCATTGGCGGAATTTATGATTTCTGTGTTTCCGGATTCGGTCTTTGGAAAGAAGTGGTTTCCACCCAGGTTTTTGGATGGGGCCAGGTGCTGGCTGATAAATTAAAACTCGTCTTCAAAATTAATATCGGTGCCGCAGTTATGGGACTGGGGTATATTGTCGGCCTCAAATACGCCATGATCATTGCCGCCGGTTCTTTTCTGGCCTGGTGGGTTTTGATTCCTTCGATATATTTTATCGGGCAACATATTCCCGGCCCGATCATGCAATCTGCAGTGGCAATCAAAGATATGGCGCCCCAGCAGATATTCTCCGATTATGTTCGCCATATTGGTATCGGTGGTATAGCGGCGGCCGGAATCATCGGCATTTTGAAATCCTCAAAAATTATTATTGGAGCGTTCAAATTAGCCGCCAAAGAACTT
Source organism: uncultured bacterium (assembly GCA_964498725.1). GTDB lineage: Bacteria > Fidelibacterota > UBA2242 > UBA2242 > JAFGTP01 > JAFGTP01. The sequence goes on from CAZCHS010000094.1 coordinate 10,666, forward strand.
AGTGGCGGCGTTGCCGGCGCTTCTGAAGAAAACCAAAAACGAACTCAAAAAGACATCACTATGAAATGGATTTCTTTACTCCTGCTGTTAACTTTTATCGGCTTGTTTGTTTTTCTTCTCTTTGGAGTTGTCGAATTAAATATCTGGCATGCCATTGTTGGCCTGCTGATCGTGATGATCATCGCCTTTTTGTTTACAACCGTAGCCGCCCGCGCGATTGCGATTGTGGGCACCAATCCGGTATCAGGCATGACTTTGATGACACTGATACTGTCATCGGTTATTTTGGTAAAGGCCGGTCTTTCCGGTGAAAAAGGAATGCTGGTGGCCCTTTTGATCGGCGGTACTGTCTGTACGGCATTATCCATGGCCGGTGGCTTTATCACTGACCTGAAAATCGGTTACTGGTTGGGTACAACTCCGGTGAAGCAGGAAAAATATAAATTTTTAGGTACCCTGTTTTCCGCCGCCTCAGTGGGATTTGTGATTCTTGTCCTTTATAAAACCTATGGGTTTGGTCCCGGTGGTCTGGAAGCGCCGCAAGCGTCCGCTATGGCGGCTGTTTTGGAACCTTTAATGACCGGAAGCCCGGCACCCTGGCTGCTTTATATGGCAGGTGTTTTTCTGGCCATTATACTGGAACTCATCGGAATTCCGCCACTAGCCTTTGCGCTGGGAATGTATTTACCCATCTATCTGAATACACCGATCCTGGCCGGTGGTATTATTGCCCACTTTGTTTCTAAAAGCAGCGATGATGTGGTAGTGGTCAAAAAACGCAAAGACAAAGGAACCCTGATTGCATCGGGTTTTATCGCCGGTGGCGCTATCATGGGTGTATTGTCGGCCTTTATCGTTTTTATTGGCAAACAGTTCATCAATCAGGACTGGTCGATTATGACAGCTATTGGAACGGAACATTGGGCAGAATCCGCACCAGCGGAAATTCTCGGCTTTATCATGTTTCTCGCTCTTTGCGGTTATCTCTACTGGGATGCAGTTCGCGATACTGAATAAAATTTGATTTATAATTTTTTGTTAGAAAAGGCAAGGGACTGATGTTCTTTGCCTTTTTTTTCTCTCCTGATATTTTATGCAGTAAATTTACAACCTATCGGGATTACTCACAGACATTCTTTTAGCTGGCTAATATTATCCCACCTTCTCCAGATTTACCTTGATAATGTTAAGTTTTTTAGCAAAATTTTGGGATTAACCATTAATGACAATCATAAAGCAAAGCAGAGAAAAAATAGATGTTTAAAGATAAAGAAATTATATTAATTGGCGATAAAGTCCTGATCGATCCCAGCAAGGCACAGGACAAGTCGGCGGGCGGGCTTTACCTTCCTCCGGGAATCAAACAAAAAGAAAAAGTTCAATCCGGCTTTGTTGTCCAGACCGGCCCCGGTTATGTTCAGGCATTACCTGAAGATGATGAATACGGTGAGCCCTGGGAATCGGAAGATATGCCGGAACCGGAATACATTCCCCTGCAGGCAAAAGAAGGGGATTTCGCACTATTTATCAAAAAAGCCGGCATCGAAGTGGAAATTGAAAGTAAACCTTACATCATTATTCCCCATTCAGCCATTCTTGCGCTGTTTCGGGATAAATTTTAAACGGGAGAATACTCATGGCGCATGAAGTTTCAGAAGCTGCAGAGCAACTATTAGACAAAGAGTTTAAAGTCCTGGATAAGGGGTTTGTACGGCTTGTGGATTACATGGGCGGCGATCAGCGCATTGTACAATCGGCCCGGGTATCTTATGGCAAAGGAACAAAATCCGTTCGTCAGGACCGCGGATTGATCAATTATCTTCTGAAACATCAACATACCTCCCCCTTCGAACAGGTGATTTTAACCTTCCATTGTAAAATGCCAATATTCGTGGCCCGTCAATGGGTGCGACACAGAACCGCGCGCATCAATGAAATCTCCGGCCGCTATTCCGTGATGGAAAAAGAATTTTACCTGCCACCCAAAGATCAAATTCGTTTCCAAAATGAAGACAATCGGCAGGGTCGCTCCCAGGAAGAAGTTCCAGCGAAATTACAGCAAAAAGTTCTTAATCTTCTCCTGCAAGCGAATGATAGAACCTATAAAGATTACGAACATCTACTGGATGATAATATTGCCAGGGAACTGGCACGCATCAATCTTCCGCTGTCACTCTATACCCAATGGTATTGGCAGATTGATCTGCATAATCTTTTTCACTTTCTCAAGTTGCGCCTGGATTACCATGCACAATGGGAAATTCAAGAGTATGGAAAAGTGATTGCAGAGATGACAAAATCAGTTGCGCCCATGGCTTATGAGGCCTTTGAAAAACATATTGTGAATGCCGTAACCTTTAGTGGTGAAGAACTTGCTGCCCTGAAGGCAAAATTATCCAATCAAGACCACCGGTTAAAAGGACTAATAAAAACCGAGTTTGAAAAAAAGATAGAAAAAATTTTAAAATAATTGTATCGTGGAATTATTCCTGACCGGGAGGCGGCGGAGGTGGTGTGGGATGATGAGGATTTGTATGGTGTCCGTGATGTCCGGTCCACCACCACCAGGGAGAGTCATTTTGTAACAGAGAAAAGGTGGTAATTGTGGGAGGAATAAATACAGAATTTTTCGCCATTTTTTTTAAAAAATTCCTCCTGTTAATGTTTTTATCTTTTTGATTATCTGTCATTTTCGCTCCTATGATTAAATCATTTAAAATTACTTAATTTATAGAGAAGATGCAATTTTAAACCCTCAAAAAGAAGGAAGGTTATGAAGTCGCCGCGGAAACCTATATTGAATGCGTGCTTACCCGCTTCGGCTTTCTATAAACCAAAAAGGAGCAACATCATGTCACTCCTTTTTATGAGACAAAACTGAAAGAGAATTTATTGTCCGTCTAAAAGTCTTTTACATAATGAATTATCATTTTTATGCACCATCTGCAAAATTGCAAGTTTCAAATCTTGCTCTTTTCCAGCCGCCATCACGGATAAGACCAGATAACCAATTAATACTCCCAATAAAAAACTTGCCAGATGCATTTTTACTCCTTTGCTTTATACTATCATTATCGACTGAAAATTCAAAATCTTTATGTTTGTCTTTAA
>CAZCHS010000095.1:0-12473 GCA_964498725.1 uncultured bacterium
AACGTATCGGCGCGAAGCGGGCATTGTTCATATTTTTATGAATAATGCAGGTTAGAAGTTCTGTGACTTGACATGTGTTTTACAACCCCCTTGTTCCCCCTTTTCAAAGGGGGACACGATAGGACAACTGGTTGTTTACTAATAGTTTGATAATTCGAAGTTACGACTAAAATCAAACAAGTTCTCCCTTTGAAAGGTTATCAATCCGGCTCTGACGGGGAGATGAAAAAGGGTTTGAAATTAATGTTCAGAGCAAAAACTTTTGACACTACCCCCTTTTATTTAAGGGGACACGACATGACAAGCATTTGTATTCTTTGCGCTTGTTAATTCGAAGTGGTTACCGGGCTCTAACAAGTTCTCCCTTAAAAGGGAGATGCCACCTGCCTGCATCAGGAGGGGGGAGGGTTTAAAACATTTAAATAAAGAATAATTGACAATCAGTGAAAATGAGACTATCATGAAATTATTTAAAATTCTAATTTTAATCGCACTAATCAGTTCATTGCTGCTGGCTGATGTTAGTATTCCGCTCAATGACCCAAATATCGCTTACGAAGGTGTCTGGTTTCCTGAAATTGACTCCAATCGCGTCATATTCAATCGCCATACCGAGGAAGTGTTGACCAATGGGGAATCCGGTATTTCAGCCACCTCAAAAGTTTACGCTTATACACAGACCGGAATTCGGATTCGCTTCAGCACCGATAGTCCGACTATCCAAATGTCCTTTGAACCCCGGGATGGCGGTGGAAAAATGGGATTGACCCAGGCCTTTGCGGTTTTTGCTGATTCTACAATTATCAACGTCTTTGAAACATTGGTATTTACGATTGACTCACCCAAACCCGATTCTATTGTTAATTACGAGGTAACGCTTCCCAGCCTGCATGCTGTCAACTTTACAGGATTAACCTTGAAAGATGGTCATCAACTGAGTACTCTACCCGCCAATAATCTGCCTGATTACGTCGCCGTTGGCAATTCCATTACCAATGGAACCGGCCACCAATCCGCCACCCATCTCACCTATCCCTTTATTATGGCACAAACTATGAAATGGAACCTGACCAACCTGGCGGTTGCCGGCGCGCGAACCGGCTGGCCCATCGCGCAACTATTCAGGGACAAACCAGTGGATTTTGTCACAATCCTGCTGGGATTCAATGACTGGATGTGGGACAATAAAACGCTGGAATATAAAATCGGCCAATATACAAAATTACTGGATACTTTGAGATATTATCAGCCCGCTGCAAAAATCTTTTGCATTACACCGCTCACCACCACCAAAACTGACCCGCAATACCAGGTTCCTTTCACTTTGCAGCAATACCGGGAGGCCCTGGCCAGAACCATAAATCGCCGCTCTTCCCGCTCCGGTGATCCCAACCTTTTCCTTATCCATGGGGATTCAATTTCCACCAAAAGCATGTTGATGGATGGCATTCATCTCGGTCAGGCCGGCGCGCCGCTATTTGCAGCCAAGTTGACAACCAAAATCAAAGAAATTCTTGCCACACCTGTCAATATAAAAAATACCCCAAGCCACCCTAAAAAATTCAACCTGAACCGGGTTTATCCCAATCCTTTTAATCCGGCAACATTTATTGAATATGAACTTGCGAATGCAGGTCTCACACAGATTGATGTTTATGACTTAGCAGGAAATAAAATCAAAGAATTACTGAATCGGCAACAGGGCGCCGGCCAACATGTCATCCCCTTTCATGCCGATGGAATGAGCAGTGGCCTCTACATCATTCATCTAAACCATTCAAATCAAACACAACAAGTAACCGCCACTGAAAAATGTTTACTCTTAAAATAGGATTTATTTTATGCGAACACTTTTAACAATTTTAATTTTGACTACAGCAATATTTTCACAAAGCACAATGGACACAAAACTCGCCAATATAAAGCAAAAATATAATCTCGTTGGCATGAGCGTCGCTGTAGTGCGCGATACCTCTGTAATTTTCGCCAATGGCTATGGCAAACGGGATGTCAACCGCAACCTTCCCATGAAGGCCGGTACACAATATCGCATCGCCTCGATCTCAAAAATGATTTCAGCCACCGCCCTGATGAAACTCTATGACGAAGGCAAATTTCAACTGGATGATGATATCAGCGATTACCTGGGCTATAGCTTTCGCAATCCCAATTTTCCTGACCAAAAGATCACATTTCGAAAACTCATGGCTCATACCAGTTCCATTCGTGATGGCTCCAACTACCATAGTTTTTTATCAGATGGCTACAACAGTGAAAATCCGCCGTCCATTAAAGAACTTTTTCTAAAAGGCGGTGACTATTATGCCGCTGACATCTGGGCCAATAAATCCCCCAATGCCAATTATTTTCAATACGCCAATGCCAATTACGGTGTGGTCGCTTCGTTAGTGGAAATTCTTAGCGGCAAACGCTTTGATCAATACTGTCGGGAAGAGCTATTCGCGTCCCTGAATATGAATTCTGATTTCAATGTGACGGAATTAGACAGCATTAATAATCTGGCCGTTTTGTATCGACGCAATGGCAATTCCTGGTCGCCACAGGCCGATAATTACAGTGGCAGTCAGCCGGAAGCAAGGGTATTGAGTGATTATGAATTGGGCAGTAATGGCTTCATTTTCGGTCCCCAGGGCGGACTCAGAGCATCGGTCCTGGAACTGGCCAATTTCATGATCTGCCACATCCAGAATGGTGTGTTTCAGGGTCGGCGAATCCTCAGCGATTCCACCATGGAACAAATGCACAAAACCGTCTGGAAATACACTGGCGGCAATGGCAATAATTACTTTGGCATTTTTAAAAAATACGCACTGGGAAATCATACAACTACCAATCTGCTGCCCGGCATCTCATTGACCGGCCATCCGGGTGAAGCCTACGGGCTCATCAGTGATATGTATTATTCAAAGGATGAAAACTTCGGTATCATTTTCCTGACCAATGGCGGCCAGTGGGGCTACGGTGATTACAGCGGTTGGTACAATGTGGAGGAAGATGTGTTCAATGCCTGCTATGATGAATTAGCGAACATCACCGCGATTTATGATGATCCAAAAATAGCCGCGGAATTCGGCATTAAAAACATCTATCCCAATCCTTTCAATCCTGATACGATCATATCTTTTTATGTAAACAAACCGGAAACTGTGACGCTGAAGATTTATGATATGCAGGGGAATGAAATCAAAATCCTGGCACATAAGCGATTTAATGCCGGATATCACCAGGTGAAATTTCATGCTAAGGAATTGGCCAGCGGACTATATTTTTGCCAATTGATCACAAAGAATTTTATGGATTCTAAAAAAATTATGTTATTGAAATGAAAAAAATTTGGGTACACAGATTAGCAGAATTGCACGGATAAGAATTATTTATTTCAATCCGTGTTCTCCTGGAAATCCGTGTACGTAAATAATAAACCGAATGTTTGAATGAATATTTTAATATGGATACGGATGGACAGAATTGCACGGATAAGAATTATTTATTTCAATCCGTGTTGTCCTTTAAATCCGTGAGCCGGATAACAAAGGTCAGAAAATGAGTGAACTAAATAAATATCTGGAGAATATTGGTATCCGCAAAGGACAGCATGTTATGGTTCATACCTCCTTTCGGCGGTTACGGTCTGCCTTTCCGGGCATCACAATCGAACAGTTTATTGAAAGTTTAAAGCAAAAAATCACCAAACAAGGCTCACTCATTATGCCGGCCTTTACCTACTGCTTCAAACGCAGTAATGATGAGCATGAAATTTTTGACCATGAAAAAAGTCCGGGAAAGGTCGGCGCGGTTCCGGAAGTATTTCGCCAAAATTCTGATGTTATTCGTACCTCCTCCCCAACTCATTCTTTTTCATTGTGGGGAAGAATCACCGAGAAAATCAGCGAAGACAATTCACCGGCAAGTCCTTTGGGCGCCGGTAGCGTACTGGATTGGATGACCAATCAGACGGATAGTTTCATCTTTTTAGTGGGTGTGGATTTCCGATCATTAAGTTATGGGCATTATCTGGAAATCATGTCCGGATTGCCCTGGGCGGATATTTCACCCTGGGATTATATGCAGGTGGAAAAAATCGGAATTTCCACAGCAGGTGAGCAAGCGCTGCGTGAATTGCCCGGCTGTAGCAAACCATTTAAAAATTTTGAGAAATATCTTGTTAACCAGCAGATCATTAGTTATCATGACTATAAATGGTTGAAAAGTTTGTATTTACCAGTAAAATTGCTCTATCATGAAGGCTTGAAATACTTTACGTCCCATCGGGATAAATTGCTTTGCCCTGCCGGAAGTTGCAAAGCCTGTGATACAAGACGAAAACAATTGAAGGAGAAAATGTAGTGAATGGAAGTATACTGAAGTATACTACTTTTGACTGTTATTGTACTATTTTTCACCATGCTGAAGCATGGTGCTATTCTGAAATCACTGCACCTGATAACTGCCTCAGAATAACACCACAATTCATTGTGGTGGGTAATCACAACGCACAATCCACGCATAGTACGCTTCAGGATACTTCCCAAACGAATACTTTAAGGCATAGCATATGAAACTTTTTGATTATATTACAAATTACGATAAGCGCAAAAGTAATCGCAGTGATAAAATGCATTTGCTTTTGAGATTGCCCGCCTGCTTTTGCGGGCAGACTTTAGGCGCTTCACGACTTCGCAATGACGAATAAGAACAAATGGAGAGAACATGACAATACTGGATTTTTCAATCGTTGTGGTTTATTTATTGGCCATGATCCTGATCGGCTTATATTTTCAGAAAAAAGCATCCTCAGATATTGATTCCTATTTTCTGGGCAATCGCAGTTTACCCTGGTGGGTGCTGGGAGCTTCGGGCATGGCATCCAATCTTGATATCAGCGGCACTATGATCAATACCGCTTTTATTTACGCGCTGGGAGCTATGGGTTTCTTTGTGGAAATTCGCGGCGGAATTGTGCTGATTATGGCCTTTCTAATGATCTTTATGGGTAAATGGAACCGCCGCGCCGAAGTGATGACATTGGCAGAATGGATGAAACTCCGCTTTGGTGACACCACCGAAGGAAAGATCGCCCGGTTGATTGCCGCCATTTCCGTATTGGTCAGTTCCGTGGCCATTGTCACTTACTTTGCAGTTGGCGCTGGTAAGTTTGTTGGCGAATTCCTCGGAATCCCGCCATTTCTTGGATTTCCGTCACAATTTTGGGCAGCGTCACTGATGATTTTTCTGGCGCTGATTTATACTGTGGCCAGTGGATTGTATGGGGTGGTCTGGACGGATGTATTCCAGGGGGTTCTGATAATTTTTACAATTATCACAATTTGTATTATCGCGGTTGTCAGTTTTGATTTGCCGGAGATTTTTTCCATTTCCGTGCCGCTGCGTGACGGCGGCTATGTGGCGTTGGAAACCACCAAAGAATCCTGGACCAATTTTCTGCCGAAATGGAACTTGAACTTTCCGGAAAATTCTACTTATTCGGTCTTCAATCTTTTTGGATTGACGATTTTATTTTACCTGATAAAAACCGTGATCGAAGGCAGCGCCGGGACCAGCGGATATATGATCCAGCGTTTTTTTGCCGCCCGCTCCGATCGCGATGCCGGATTACTCTCCATGTTCTGGACATTTCTGCTGTCTTTGCGTTGGCCTTTTGTAGCCGCCATTGCCATCATGGGAATTTCCCTGGGTGTCAAAAACGGACAACCGATTCAGGACCCGGAAACAGTATTGCCAATCGTAATCAATAATCTTGTTCCCGTTGGCTTGAAAGGTCTGTTGGTGGCCGGATTAATGGCAGCTGGTATGTCTACCTTTGATTCGGTGATCAATTCCGGGGCTTCTTACTGGGTGAAGGACATTTACCAGGCCTTTATTAATCCCAATGCTACTGAAAAACAGTTAATGCTCCACAGCCGCTTAGCATCAGTTTTGATGGTTGTGATCGGATTGTTTTTGACATTGGTCATTACCAATATCAATGAAATCTGGGCGTGGATCACCATGAGTATTGGCGCGGGACTGATCATTCCGCTTTTATTGCGTTGGTATTGGTGGCGGCTGAATGGTTATGGATTCGCATTGGGAACATTAGGCGGTATGATCGCGGCTATTGTTCAAAAACTGGTTTTTCCTGATTTTCCCGACTATGTGTCTTTCCTTTTCACCAGTGGTATTTCTCTGATCGCAACCATTGCCGGTACCTATCTCACCAAACCTACTGACGATGAGGTGTTGTTCAATTTTTACAAAAAAACCCGGCCCTTTGGGTTCTGGCATCGTGTTCGAAAACAGATTCCAGCAGAAAAAATGGATCAGATCAACGCGGAAAACAAGCGGGACATTATCGCTGTCATCTTTGCGGTACCGTGGCAACTGACCATGTTTTTGACTGTGATGATGGTGATCATGGGACGCTGGGATTTATTTGGCTTGCTCTTACTGACTTTTCTGTTACTGTCCGGCGGGCTGTATTATTTCTGGTTCCGGCATCTGAGCACAGAAGTGAATATGAATGAGTGAAAAGGGCACCAATCCTCAAAGCTTTTACAAATTTTAACCTTCCGGTAATTGCCGGATCGCAAGGGTTACGGACGGATGTCGTAGAATTACCATCCTGTTCGTTTAACATTTGTAAAAAAGCCTCCAGGATACATATTTTTACAACTGTTGATTTACAAAAGAGATGATCTTATCCATGGCATCATTGGCTTCCGGTATCAATGGCGCTACTGCCGGATAGCAATGGAACATGCCTTCTTTTACTTCCACCTGTACCGTTACTCCGGCTTCTTTGGCTTTCCGGGCAAAACGCACTGTATCATCGCGCATTACTTCATCATCCCCCGCAAACATTAGTAATGGCGGTAAACCGGACAGATCACCAAACAGGGGTGATATTAACGGATCTTTCGGGTCCTTGCCATTACAATAGGCCGTACTGAAAATCTCATTGGCATTCTCAATGGTGAGTTTATCAACCGGACGATTAGTGATATTGGATTCGCCGGAATTGGTCAGATCTGTCCAGGCTGACAGAGTAATTGCGCCGGCCGGAAGGGCTATAGATTTTTGCTTTAGGAGTAGTAACAATGCCAATACCAGATTTCCGCCTCCGGAATCTCCCATAAGCAGAATATTTTGGGAATCCTTGACAATTTCCAGCAAAATTCCATAGGCTTTCAGCGCATCATTCAGACCGGCCGGATAGGGATGTTCCGGCGCCAGGGCATAATCAAAAGTCAAAGCATTTATACCTGTCGCTTTCACAAATTTGGCCACAATGCCACGATGGGATTTTGCAGAACCGGATACCAGTCCGCCACCATGAAAATAGAGAATTGCTCTTTTAACCGGAGAATGATCGATTTTCAGCCACTCGGCATACAATCCTTCGATATCAATTGGTTCCACTTTCAGGTCTTTGGGAAGTTTAGCGAATTTCTCCGCTTCTTTTTCGACTATTTCACGAAACCGGTAAATATCCTCAACCGTGTCAATTCGGGTCAAACGCTTTGATTTCGCTTTGAAAAAATCCTTATGCCTGAGCATAAATAAAAGTAGTTTACTACGCAAACTCGCCATTACATTTTTTCCTTATTTTTAAACATTTTCAGTATAATATCTACATCAGGAATCATAAAATTTTCACCATGAACAGCCCGGTAAATGGAAAGGCCGCGAATGGTTGACCAAAAAAGCAGTGCCAATTCTTCAGGATTTTTCTGAATAATTGTTCCTTCCTTTTGTCCGGCGGCAATAATTCGCGCCATTACCTTGTAGGGATAATGGTATTCATTTTGGATAATTCGCCGGGCCTCAGAAGGTACGGAATCAGAAGCTGAGGAAGTGGCAATCAATAAATGTGTCAAAGCGGCATCATCATTATTCACCAGACCATCCATGAGAGTTTCATAGGCCATTTTTATTTTTTGTAAGGGCTGCAGATCAAAAGTTTCCAGCTGTTCAGCCGCGCTGTTCAATTTAATAAAGGCCATTTTAATAAGTTGAACGAAGATTTCATCCTTGGACCTGAAGTAATGATAGATCAGTCCCTGGGAAAAATTGGCATCTTTGGCAATATCGGCTATTTTGGTAGCCGATAATCCCCTTCGCGAGAATAATTTTAAAGCACTGGAAAAGATCTGCTGTTTCCGTTCATCTTTCATTTGTTCATTGATTTTTTTATTTCGCCCCACTATTCACCTATTTTTTTGATTGAACACTTATTCAATGATAATTTATTATTTTAAATTTAAAGATAAAAGTATTTTTTTTGTAGAGCATCCATTTTGCATAATCAAAAATCCATATAGTTTGTGAAGGCGGAAAATTCTTATTTTCCGGGTTATCATTTCCGGGTCCATAAGTTTAATGAAAAGGACATCCTGATCACATATTGTTACCGTAAGAGAAACTTTGCTGACAATCAAAAAAATTAATGTAATCGGTTACAATTTTTTGTATATTACTTATTCAAAGTATTTTTTCGATTTTTAAAATTATTCTTGTTTTTCGACAGGGATATGGTTAGAATTCTGTTAATTAAGAGGGTAGAAGTAATCTTTTAAAACAAGAGGGAATTTATGGATTTCACATTAATTGATTATGTCATTTTTGCCGCCTATGCAATTTTAATTGTGAGTGTCGGCCTCTGGGTTTCCCGTACGAAAAAGGGAACTGAGAAAACCACAGAAGACTATTTTTTAGCCGGTAAATCACTGCCCTGGTGGGCAATCGGCGCGTCATTGATTGCCGCCAATATTTCAGCGGAACAGTTTATCGGAATGTCAGGATCGGGTTTTTCCATTGGTTTGGCAATAGCCTCCTATGAATGGATGGCTGCCATTACCCTGTTGATTGTTGGGAAATTTTTCCTGCCGATTTTTATCGAAAAAAAGATTTATACCATTCCGGAATTTGTAGAAGCCCGTTACAGTAAAAATCTTAAAACCATTCTGGCGATTTTCTGGATTGGTTTATTTGTCTTTGTCAATCTGACATCGGTATTATTTTTGGGCGCCAAGGCTCTGGATACGATATTGGGAACCGGTAATGGCGATTATATTATTCATGGGATCCTGGGGCTGGCTTTTTTCGCTGCCGCTTATTCCTTGTGGGGCGGATTGTCGGCTGTGGCCTGGACCGATGTTATTCAGGTTATTCTGCTGGTAACCGGCGGGATGATCACATCTGTTATCGCTTTGAACAATGTGACACCGGATGGTGGTGTATTCGCCGGACTCAGCCATATTTACAGTACCGCCGGGGACCATTTTCATATGATTCTCGACAAGGGGCACAAAAGTTATAATGACCTGCCCGGTATTGCTGTACTCGTGGGCGGAATGTGGGTCGCAAATCTTTATTACTGGGGATTCAACCAATATATTATTCAGCGTACCTTCGCTGCCAAGTCATTAAAAGAATCTCAGCGTGGAATCGCCTTTGCCGCCTTTCTGAAACTGATCATTCCGGTAATTGTTGTTATTCCCGGTATCGTGGCCTATGTACTTTATACACAGCCGGCAGGTACAGCCGTAATTCCCGGTATACAGGAAGCTTTCTCCACGGCTGAGGGGGTCAATTACGACAAAGCCTACCCGTGGCTGATCAGTCAGTTCGTACCGGTTGGCTTTAAGGGCCTGGTACTGGCGGCCCTGGCAGCGGCCATCGTCTCATCCCTGGCCTCTATGTTGAATTCCACCTCGACAATTTTCACAATGGATATTTATAAGCCCTACCTGGCTAAAAATCCGGACAATAATAAACATTTAGTCAAAGTTGGCAGAATTACCGTTTTTGTCGCGTTGGTCATCGCCTGTCTTGTAGCACCATTGCTGGGCTCCATCAAGGAAATGTTTCAGTATATTCAGGAATACACCGGTTTGGTGAGCCCCGGCGTTTTAGGTGTGTTTATCATGGGCTTATTTTATAAGAAAGCCACCAATAATGGCGCCATCTGGGGTGCAATTTTATCACTGGTCATTGCTTTAGCATTAAAGCTGGCCACTGCAATGCCATGGATGCACCAGATGATGATCACATGGATCGCCACAATGATCATCATTGCTGTCATCAGTTATATTGAAAATAAAGGCAAAGATGATAAAGACGGCATTAAAATTTCCAGAAAATTATTTGAAACCCATTGGGCTTTTAATACCAGCGCCATTATCATTTGTTTAATTTTGGTTGTCCTTTACTCTGTTTTTTGGTAAAAAAATTATTTGATTATTAAATCATCTTATTATATTTTCAACCACAGGATTATTTATTGATCCTGTGGTTTTTTTAATCTAAAAGTCGGGGGAAATATGCCAGTTAGACCATTTTTTATTCAACTCATCTTTGTTATTATTTTGTTTTTTAATTTAGTAAACGGTCAGAAACCGAAAACCTTAAACCTGATGCCGGTTCCCAAAGCCTTTGAATTAACCGGTGACAAACTATATATAGACCGGAATTTTAAAATTGACATCCTTTCCTATCACGGCGACGACCTGTATAAATATGCCACTCGTGTACTGAGACGATTGGATAAACGGACCGGATTACTTTTTTACCAGGATGTACTAAGAATTGATGAAGAAGTTCAAAAGCCAACCCTGACTGTCGAGACTAATCGCAGAGGAGAATTGCTTCTGGGAGAAGATGAATCTTACCGGCTGGCTATTACAAAAGACGGAATAAAAATCGCAGCCGAAACCGATATTGGGGCAATGCGGGGATTGGAGACCTTCATTCAACTACTGGACGCTGATGAAAAGGGATATTTCTTCCCCACTGTTGAGATTACCGATGACCCCAGGTTTCCCTGGCGGGGTTTAATGATTGACGTCAGCCGCCATTTCCATGATGTCGGTGTCATCAAACGAAATCTCGATGCCATGGCTGCTGTGAAACTCAATGTACTGCATCTTCATCTCTCCGATGACCAGGGATTTCGTGTGGAAAGCAAAACCTTCCCAAAACTACACCTGGAAGCCTCCGATGGCGAATATTTCACCCATAACCAGATCAGAGAAATTATAGAATACGCCAGGGCAAGAGGAATCCGTGTAGTTCCCGAATTTGACGTACCCGCCCATACTACCGCATTTATCGTGGCCTATCCTGAACTGGGAAGTTCTGACGAAGAAATCACGCTGGAACGGGGTTGGGGTGTCAAAGACCCGGTGCTGAATCCGGCGAAATCCTTCACCTATAAATTTCTGGATGAATTATTCGCGGAAATGACAGCCCTCTTTCCTGATCCCTATTTTCACATTGGCGGTGATGAAAACAATGGTGTTCATTGGGCTGCCAATGAAGAAATCCAGCAATTCAAGCAGGACAATAATATCAAGGACAAACACGAATTGCAGACCTATTTCAATAAACGCGTTCTGAATATTCTGACCAAATACAATAAAAAAATGATCGGCTGGGATGAGATACTACAGCCCGACCTGCCTAAGGAAAGTGTGATCCATTCCTGGCGCGGTCAAAAATATCTGATAGAAGCTGCCAAAAAAGGCTATCAGACAATATTATCAAAGGGCTATTACATTGATCTGGCCAAACCAACCAGAGACCATTATTTGGTTGACCCGGTACCTGCTGATAGTGATCTGACAGAGGAACAAAAGCAATACATCCTCGGTGGTGAAGCCACCATGTGGAGTGAGTTCACTGACAGCGATGTCATTGATTCCCGAATCTGGCCGAGAACAGCGGCAATTGCCGAGCGCTTTTGGTCTCCGGCTGATGTGAAGGATGTCGAAGACATGCATCGCCGGCTGGAATATATCAGTTTTCGCCTGGAAGAACATGGTTTGACCCACATTAAAAATTACGAAATGTTTTTGCGACGACTGACTAATAACCAGCAAACCGATCCCCTCAGAACGCTGGTTGATGTTGTGGAAATGTTAAAAATCTATAAGCGTCACCAACATTTTGACGGAAAATATCAATCCCATACACCCCTCAGCAGAGTTGTCGATGCTTCACGGCCGGATCAGAAAGTTCCCAGAGAATTCTCCAAATTAATCGACCAATACATTGAATCGGGCTATGATCAGGATTATGAACAAGCGATTCGCATGCAACTTCTCCATTGGAAAAAAAATGAACCCCAGTTGGAGGCACTGGCCAGGAAATCACCGGTACTCAAGGAAATTTTACCCTTGTCAAAAAAATTAACCACTGTTTCGGAAATCGGAATTCAAACGATGGAATATATTAAAAGCCAGAAGAAACCTTCGATTTTCTGGAAAAAAAATGTACTCAAGAGCCTGGAAAAGGCCAAGGAACAGGTGGCCGGCACGGAATTAATGATAGTCGCACCGATTGAAAAACTGGTTTTAGAGATCACGAAATAGGACGATCAAATTAATTGCTAAAACCCCAAAGGACTGAAACACCTTTGGGGTTATATTGGTTATAATATTTTCCTAACGAAT
>CAZCHS010000095.1:12573-13708 GCA_964498725.1 uncultured bacterium
AATTTGATAAACAAGCAGGATGTTTGTCCTACTTTCGCTGCAACCTTTGGGCTTTGACAAGCATTTCGAAGCTATTATAAGTTTGCGTGGCGACTTATTGTTTTCGCATGATCCTGAAGCCGACATAGCTGTTGCCTTTTTCGGAATTCTGCTTCAAACGGCTGTAAGTAAAAATAAAGGCTTCAGTATTATACCAGGAACCACCCCGGACAGTATGTTTGTCAGTACTTTCGGGATAATAATCCCGGGTTAATTCCCATACATTTCCGGCCATATCATAGGCGCCGTAATAGGAACTGTTATCCAGTGTGGAATAGCCGTCATGAGGCATCCCATCATAAAAACCGACAGGGGTTGTACCGTCAGATTCAGGATAACCGGAACCCTGATGATTACAATAATGGGAATCATAGTCATCGCCCCAGGGATACTGATTGCCGGTATTTCCACGAGCCGCTTTCTCCCATTCCTCTTCCGAGGGCAATTTCCCACGGTAGTATTCAGCAAAGGCATGAGCGCCAAACCAGGTTACCTGGGTTACCGGATGATCGGAGTAGTCACTATTCGCATGAAACTGATCATTTGAAAAATAAATACGGGCATTTTCATCGCCCAGATCGAAGTATAAATACTCGCCACTACTGAATTTTTCATCCCCATTAAAATCACCCATTACCGCATTGGAAGTAACCGTGATCAGGCTTTTATTGAATGCTTCCTGTAAATATTCCGCATATTGCTGGTTGGTAACCTCATATTTCATAATAACATAATCATAATTAATAGTGCGAACGTCATCAGCTGATCCATAGGTGAAATTTCCAGCCATTACTTCAACCATTTCAAAGGGTAAGGGCGGCAGGGGCTGCACAGTGATGATATTTGAATATTCCGAATAATAGGGTTCTGCAAAAGCCCTGACAGCATATTCATAAGTAGCCGTAGAATCCACGCCCTGGTCCAGATATTCAAAAGTTCCCCGGTCCAAAAGCGCAATTGTCTCGAAATTCCCACCTTCTAACCGTCTTTCCACTGACACCCGATGGTCAAAGTCACAATGATTGGTCCATGATAATTTTACAGTGGAATTATCAATAATCTGTGAAGTGAGGTCGCCGGGGGCTTCGAAAGTTAA
>CAZCHS010000096.1:0-1861 GCA_964498725.1 uncultured bacterium
TGATAGTATTGGATGTTGAGGCTTTGATGAGATAGCCGGCCGGCGCCACTGTCCCGGTATTGTTATGCCAGGAAAGTATGATCTTGTCCTGCCCCACTTTAGTTGCGACGAAATTGGCGACATGATTAGAGGGTTCCGGGTCATAATCAAGCACCATGTAATGGAATTCCACACTGGCGGATATCTCACCGTCATTATCCTCAGCTTTTATTTTATAATATACAGTGGTTCCATGGTTCCGGGCAGGAATTCCATTCTCCGTTATAAATGTTGTACTGTCTGATGTGACCATGGTTATCGTATCGGAATAAGTTTCAGTGGCACTGCCCCAGAGCAGCAGCGCTGAGGTGATGGTACCATTATCGGTAATGTCTGCTGTAATGGTGACATCATCCGATGATGTTACTTCTTCCGGTGTTTGAGTAATATTTGTAATAGACGGCGCAGTACTGGCCGAATTATGGATATAAGTTCCAATGGGGAAAGGTGTGTCAGCGGTGGCATTGGTTGTGGCGCCGTCCAATGCATCGGGGCCACTAAAAGTCCAGTTGGCAATTTCAAAACTATTGCCGTCAGCTTGAGTATTGTCCTTCCGGTAGGCCCAGCCATCCTGGTATTCCCAATCAGTACCACTCCCATCAACATTGATATCGCCAAATACATCAATGACTTCACCATCCTTGAAAAGTTCGATAGCGTCATCACCATTGATTGACAGGGCATTGCTGGTATACCGGGTTGAAAATCCAAAAAAACCATTGAAGCCGTTGGATTCACTGGCAACATAGATAAAACTTCCGGCCTGGGCAACCACAGCGGGAAATGAATATTCCTCCCCGTCGGAACCACCACCGTTGTTAGCGGAACCGATTCCGTAGTTGTTTAGATTGGGTATATTATTGACCACATAAAGCTCCACCGCTTTGGGAACACCGCCACTTAAGGGGCCGTCTATGACACCGGTGATGACCAGATCTGAGGCCTGCAGTATTCCGCCGATGCAAAAAATCACCATCAAAATCATCAATAAAAGGTTTTGTTTTGTCCTCATTATATTATCTGCTCCTTTGTAGTTGTATTGGAAATAGTTTACTGCCCAATAATTAAACGAAAGCTGAGTAATATAAACTCTATTCAAAATATATCAAAATGCAATTTGTTTTTATATGGTTTGTTCATTGGCTTTTTTTTGATTAATCACTTATTTTACCGGTGTCTTTTAAAAAAAAAGAGGTAACCATGAAAAAAATAAGTCTTATTTTACTGGCTGTTTTTTTAGTATCGGGTTTAAATGCCCAGGTTTTTAATACCGGCAACACACTGAGCAAAGGAAAATTTTCCGCAACCGGCGCTCCGGTTTTTGGTGATGGTGAAACCATGTTAATAGGAAAAATAGGCTACGGTATTAAATACGGGACGGATATGGCTGTGACGATGGGCTTTGGCGATGTCTCCTACCTGGGTGTGGATTTTGAAAAAGTGCTGGGCCTGGAAGACCTGGATAACCTGGTAATGTCTTTTAGCGGCGGTGTTCATCACAGCGGCGGGTTTGGTCTGGATGGCACTCTGAATCTGACTGTGCCCCTGGACCGCAGTCTGCATTTGTACAGCGGGATCGACCTGGATTTGATTCTGACTGACGGCTCCGGCGTACCGATTTATCTTTTCATCGGTGCTGAATATACGATGAAACGGAAATTAACCCTGATCGGTGAGGTGGACCTGGGAATCAATGATGCCGGCAATATGCTGGGGATCGGACTCTGCTATTATTTTAACGGGATCCAAATCAAGTAAATATCCAGGAGAACCTTCCAAAGGTTTTATAAACACACGCAGCTAATGACAAGAATTCTGAACG
>CAZCHS010000096.1:1961-13637 GCA_964498725.1 uncultured bacterium
AGAACCTTCCAAAGGTTTTATAAACACACGCAGCTAATGACAAGAATTCTGAACGCTGACCGTTTGTTTTACCTTTGGATGCCTTGTTTATAATTCCCGAAGGGAAGACAGTATTATAATATCCAATACCAGAGTATAAGCAACTCCGAAGGAGTGACATAGCAGCTGCAACTAAAATTTTCCAAAGCAAAACCAATTCATAAATATTCTGCAATCTAATACAAACTTCATGATTTGTTTACATAGGATTCATTTCTAAACCCTATCTTTCCCCGTGATATGATTATTTATCGACGAGAAAAATGCTATTAATGAACAATTAACTGACTGTTTACAGATTGTTCACACGCTATCATTAAACTCTGGCGGGTTGAAAAAATAAACAGAAGGGTAACAGAAATGAAAATGAATCTTAAATTTTTAACAACTTTACTAATCTTAATGACTTCCATTCTCTTCGCCCGGGATGGAGTGATAACCGGACGTGTAATTGATCAAAATTCCGGTGATGCGTTAATGGGCGCAAATGTTATTGTTGAAGGTCTTGGTGCCGGTGGCGCTACCGACCTTGACGGTGTTTACAGAATTTATAATCTTACTCCGGGAACCTATAGTTTAAAAGTTTCTTACATTGGATACCAGACCAAAAAGGTTTCCGATGTTGTTGTTAATGCAGACCAGGTTACAACACTTGATATAGTATTATCCACAGCCAGCCTGGAAATGGAATCGGTTATAGTCGAGGTGGACGCCAGGAAAACCGGTGACACTTATCTCTTGACCAGGCAAAAAAATTCCAGCAATGTCCAGGACGGTATCAGCGCCGACCAGATGTCACAAAACGGTGATTCCGACGCGGCTGATGCAGCCAAACGAATTGTTGGACTTTCAGTTGTGAATGATAAAACCATTGTTGTTCGCGGACTTAGCGGCCGCTATACACAGACCCAGGTGAACAATGCGCCAATGCCCAGTCCCGATGCTGACAAAAGCGATGTGCCGCTGGACCTTTTCCCTTCCGCCTTACTGGAAAGTGTTTCTGCTAAAAAAACCTACACACCTGATATGCCCGGTGTATTTGCCGGTGGAAATATCAACATTAAAACCAAGGCTTATCCGGATAACAGAATATTTAAAACCAGTTTCTCATTCAGTCAAAAATCCAATGTTATGGGCGAAAACAATTTTATGCAGTTTGGGGGTGTCCATAATTACTGGGGATATGATGATGTGCGGAAAATGCCGAATGTGATTCCGGAAGATACAAAATTATCCGAATGGAATGCTGACCTCGCTGAAGATTCAGGTGATAGAAAACAAATCCTCGGGCAAGTGGGGAAAGAATTTGGTACGGATTTTATTCCCAAATACAGCAGCACCACGCAGCCTTTTTCCTTTGGATTGAGTTTTGGTGACCGCTATATCCTTTCCAAAAATTTTGAATGGGGCTTTTTTACCAACAGTACTTTTTCCAATAGTTTTGGTTATAATGAAGAAGAAACTGCAAAATACGCGGTTACCAATGTGGGTCTCGATAGTTTGATGGGATTTGATAATGAATCGTCCTCGTATTCAACCAACCTGGCTTCTTCAGTCAGTACCGGATTAAAATTATTTAACAGCCACAAGTTGAGTATGCATTATATCTACACCCACAATTCGGAAGATAAATCCAACATCGGCCGTGGCTTTGCAAATCAGTTTGATGAAGGCTTGTTCCTGAAAAGTTATTATATAGAAAAAACCATTAATAATTATACTTTCAATGGCGTTCATAACCTGGAAAATTTCCTGAACAGTGAAATCGAATGGTCTTACGGCTTCGGCCGTTCCAAACTTTACCAGCCTGACGAAAAAGGCATCAATCTCAGACAAAAAAGAGGTGAGAATGGAGAATATCTGCAAATGGATATTTATTCCTGGAGTGCCGGTACCCGGAAATATACAGAGGGTGAAGACAATAATGACAATTTCGACATAAAATACTCAACACATATTACCGACCGTTTCGGTGATAAATACAAATTGAATATCGGCAGCAGAATCCAGTCCAAGGACAGGTCCTTTGCCAGTAGAAATTTCTATCATAAGTACGCCACCAAATTTTATACATCGGCTATTCCCTCTGACATTACCGTCTTTGAAAATGAGAGGATGATTGGTACCACCCTGGTTGATAGTAATTATTACTCTATCGATGCTGATGGTAATGTTGACCCCGGACTGATCGTTGTGGAAGACACGCGCAGCAATGATGCTTACAAGGCTGATGAATCCATCAATGCCAGTTATTTTATGGTGGATATTCCCCTGAGTTTAGGGTATTTCGCACCACTTAGAAATATCAGGTTCGTTTCTGGTATCAGAAAAGAAGATTATGATCTGCAATTGAATCCCTATGATCCGGTAACCGGTGACAGATTTGTCAGTAATATTACCGGCGACACACTGTTTTCAGAAATTGATGAGACTAAATATCTGCCTTCTTTCAATCTGATTGGTAAATTTGGCAATGATATCAATGTCAGAGCTTCTTATTCCAGAACCGTAGCCAGGGCGGAATTCAGAGAAATTGCGCCCTTTGAATACCAGGCTTTTTACGGTGGTGATGTACTGGTTGGGTATCCTCACTTAAAAACCACAGATATTTATAATTATGACCTGCGCTTTGAATGGTATCGTAAGGCCGGTGAAGTATTGGCGTTAAATTTCTTTAAAAAGGATTTTAACAATCCTATCGAAGTTTCCCTGATTGAAACTTCCGGTAAAATCTATAAAACTTATCAGAACGCAAAAAGCGCTGATAACTGGGGGGTAGAATTTGATTCCAGGTTCGGCATGAATTTTATTCCCGTGAAATTTGGTAAACTTACCGGTTCCTTCAATTTTACCTGGACCGAGACAGAAGTATCTGTTGGAGACAGTGTGAAAATGTTTACCGGAATCGTGGTGGAAAATGAAGCCACTTCTAAAAAACGCGCTCTGCAGGGACAATCTGATCTGGTTTTGAATGCCGGTCTGTATTACAATGACCTTAAAGGATTCAATGCCGCCTTATCCTATAACTTTTTCAGCAAACGGACAGCGGCTTTGGGGGTCAGTGGTATACCTGATGAATATGAATTCCCTTTTCATTCATTGAATCTGACAGCCAGCAAAAAACTCAATAAACTGAAATTTTCTGCCAAAGTCAAGAATCTGCTGAACTCGGATATCAAGTTTGGTATGGAAGATGAACTCAATAACGACAAAATTAAATATACTAGAATATATTCACCCGGAATGTCATTTAGCCTGGGTGTATCATACGACTTATAAAATTAAAAGATAGAGATGTGAATTTTATAAGTTCGATATTTATAACTAACTAAAAAGGAGATGTAATGAGAAAATTTTTTGTGACAATGTTATTCCTGGTGAGCCTGTTTACGCTGGCTTTCGGACAAACCGAAATATCCGGTGACATTACTGAAGATGTTACCTGGTATGCTAATCAGGATTATTTGCTAACCGGTCAGACTTTTGTTAAATCGGGGGTAACTTTGACAATCGAACCCGGTACAATTATTAAAGCAACTCAGGATGATGGTGCCGGTCTTGCACCAGCGCTGGTTGTTGAACGCGGCGGAAAATTGATCGCTGATGGTACTAAAGAAAAACCCATTACCTTTACATCTAATTTGCCTGAATCAGAACTTCCCGCCATGGGAACCTGGGGTGGCTTGATCATCCTTGGTAATGCGCCGACAAATAAAGGTGAAAACTTTGTCGAAGGTCTTGCCGGTGTCCCTTACGGTGGCGATGATCCGACAGATAATTCCGGTGTCCTCCGCTATGTTCGCGTTTGGTATGGCGGACGTTCGATTGGTCAGGATAATGAAATTAACGGTATTACTTTCGCCGGTGTCGGCAACGGTACCATCGTAGAACATTGTGAAGTAGCATACAACCTTGATGACGGGTTTGAATTTTTTGGCGGCACTGTAAATGTTAAAAACCTTTCGGCGCTTTTCGTTGGTGACGATGCCTTTGATACGGATGAAGGCTACCAGGGAAAAGGACAGTTCCTGTTTGCAATGCAGGGCACAGATATGTGTGGACGCGGTTTTGAGATGGACAATTCCGGGTCTAATATGGATGAACAGCCCCGGTCTTACCCGCAGTTCAGCAATGTGACATTGATTGGTCCCGGTGGTGGTTCACCAACCAATGACGGTTCCGATGAATTGATCCGGCTCCGTGAAGGAACCGGTGGCGATTTCCGCAACATGGTTCTTGCTCATGGAAACGGTGTCGGTCTGAGAGTTAAAGATGGTGCCACACAGGCATTGATCGGTGACTCTTTGATGTTCTCATCCAACTCTGTTATTTTTGATTGTCCCGATGGCCAGTTCCATTCCGATATTGCCAGCCAGTTTACTGCTGAAGATGTTGATCCTCAGTTCCGAGCCCTTGAAGGCCGCCAGGGATCAGGACTGGTTGATCCGCGGCCTGCTGATGGCAGCATGTTATTAAATAATGCGGTTGACCTTGAAAATGACAGATTTTTCACCCAGGTTGATTTTGTTGGGGCTTTTGGGTATAATTTGTGGCTCAGAGGTTGGTCAATTCTGGATAAACAGGGAAGACTGCCCGAAGCAACTGTCAATGAAATTTCCGGCGATATCACCGCCAATGAAACCTGGGTTGCCAGCGAAGAATATTTGCTAACCGGTCAGACTTTTGTCAAAGCCGGTGTCACATTGACTATTGAACCCGGTACAGTTATCAAATCCTTACCTGATGACGGACAGGGACTTGCGCCGACACTGGTTGTTGAGCGCGGCGGAAAATTGATCGCTGACGGTACTAAAGAAAAACCCATTACCTTTACATCGAATCTTCCTGAATCAGAACTGCCTGCCAGAGGAACCTGGGGTGGTTTGATCATCCTTGGTTACGCACCGACAAATAAAGGCGAAAACTTTGTCGAAGGCCTTGCCGGTGTGCCTTATGGTGGTGACGATCCGACAGATAACTCCGGTATCCTGCGCTATGTCCGTGTTTGGTATGGTGGCCGTTCTATTGGTCAGGATAATGAAATTAACGGTATTACTTTCGCCGGTGTCGGTAACGGCACAATCGTAGAACACTGCGAAGTAGCATACAACCTTGATGACGGTTTTGAATTTTTTGGCGGCACTGTAAATGTTAGAAACCTTTCGGCGCTTTTTGTTGGTGACGATGCCTTTGATACGGATGAAGGCTACCAGGGAAAAGGACAGTTCCTGTTTGCAATGCAGGGCACAGATATGTGTGGACGCGGTTTTGAGATGGACAATTCCGGGTCTAATATGGATGAACAGCCCCGGTCTTACCCGCAGTTCAGCAATGTGACATTGATTGGTCCCGGTGGTGGTTCACCAACCAATGACGGTTCCGATGAATTGATCAGGCTCCGTGAAGGAACCGGCGGCGATTTCCGCAACATGGTTCTTGCTTATGGAAATGGTGTTGGCCTGAGAGTTAAAGATGGCGCTACACAGGCATTGATTGGTGACTCTTTGATGTTTTCATCCAACTCTGTTATTTTTGATTGTCCCGATGGCCAGTTCCATTCTGATATTGCCAGCCAGTTTACTGCTGAAGATGTTGATCCTCAGTTCAGAGCCCTTGAAGGCCGTCAGGAATCCGGAATGGTTGATCCCAGACCAGCTGATGGCAGTTCCTTGTTGAATAATTCTGTAGCTTTGGAAGAAGACGGATTTTTCAATCAGGTTGATTTTGTTGGCGCTTTCGGACATAATCTATGGATCAGAGGATGGTCAATCCTTGAAGAACAGGGCAGGATACCTGCACCAACCGTCAATGAAATCTCCGGTGATATTACATCCAATGTAACATGGGTAGCCAATGAAGAATATTTATTGACAGGCCAAACATTTGTCAAAGCCGGTGCGATTCTGACTATTGAACCCGGTACAGTCATTAAAGCATTACCTGATGACGGACAGGGACTTGCGCCGACACTGGTTGTTGAGCGCGGCGGAAAATTGATCGCTGACGGTACTAAAGAAAACCCCATTACCTTTACATCTAATTTGCCTGAATCAGAACTTCCCGCCAGGGGAACCTGGGGTGGCTTGATCATCCTTGGTTACGCACCGACCAATAAAGGCGAAAACTTTGTCGAAGGCCTTGCCGGTGTGCCTTACGGTGGTGACGATCCGACAGATAATTCCGGTGTCCTCCGCTATGTCCGTGTTTGGTATGGCGGACGTTCGATTGGTCAGGACAATGAAATTAACGGTATTACTTTCGCCGGTGTTGGAAATGGAACAACTGTAGAACACTGTGAGGTCGCCTATAATCTTGATGATGGATTCGAATTTTTTGGCGGAACTGTCAATGTAAAATATTTATCAGCCCTTTTTGTTGGTGACGATGCCTTTGATACGGATGAAGGTTATCAGGGAAAAGGTCAGTTCCTTGTCACTGTACAGGGACAGGATATGTGCGGACGCGGTTTTGAGATGGACAATTCCGGGTCTAATATGGATGAACAGCCCCGGTCTTACCCGCAGTTCAGCAATGTGACATTGATTGGTCCCGGTGGTGGTTCACCAACCAATGACGGTTCCGATGAATTGATCAGGCTCCGTGAAGGAACCGGCGGCGATTTCCGCAACATGGTTCTTGCTTATGGAAATGGCGTTGGCCTGAGAGTTAAAGATGATGCAACCATCGCATTGGTTGGTGATTCAATTGCTTTCTCCTCCAATAGTGTGATTTTTGATTGTCCGGACGGACAGTTCCATTCTGATGTGGCCGGATCATTTACAGCTAATGATTCCGACCCGATGTTTGTCAGCACTGAAGGCCGTGAAACAGATGGCATGATTGATTTACGACCGGCGCATAGCAGCCCAATGCGCAATAGTGCTGTAGCGCTTGAAGATGACGGGTTTTTTGAACAGGTTGACTTCATAGGTGCTTTTGGTGATGATCAATGGCTTGCAAACTGGTCAATTCTTGATGAGCAGGGAAGACTTGGCAAAGATCCGGTTGCGATTGATAATGATGAAGATGTTCAAATTGCTGAAAATTATGGCTTATCAACTTATCCGAACCCTTTTAATCCCACAGCACAGGTGAAATTCTCAATTCCGAAGACCCAGGATGTAAAAGTTTCTGTTTATGACCTCACCGGCAGAGAAATCACAACACTTGTCAATAATCAATATAAAGCCGGATATCACACAGTCACTTTTAACGCTGCTGACTTGTCTTCCGGTATCTATTTTATCAAACTACAAACTTCAAATAAAGTTATAGCCAAACCCGTCACCCTTCTTAAGTAAGTGACAGTTTGTCCAACCCACCCCTGGAGGCATGAAATTCCCGTTTCATGCCTCTTTTAAATTTCTTTTAAAAAAAAACGCTGTAAAAAATGTAGAGGAAAATTCCTGTTGTCCTTTTCGGTGAAATATGAAATAATCCTGAATTTTAATAATTATGGTACTTTTTGGGACAGTCTCTTATTCCTGTTCAACTGCTTTGTAGTTAGGAATCCCGAGGAAATGGAAGTATTATAAAAACATTGCTATAGTGCCTGATAGCACATTAACCTGGTTAATACGCTCCCCAAAAAAGAGGTTTAATTATTACCATAGAATATTTAGATTACAATTCACAAAAATGAGGAAATGAAAAAATATGAAAAAGGTGATTATCGGTTCACAAAATCCGGTCAAAATTAATGCTGTAAAAGAGGGCTTTCAGAAAATGTTGCCGGAAAAATATTTTGAATTTTTGGGAACGTCAGTACCGTCTGATGTTTCCGATCAGCCTATGACCAATGCCGAGACTTTCCGGGGAGCGGTCAACCGCGCTGCCAATGCACAAGAGCAGCATTCTGACGCTGAATTTTGGGTGGGCATTGAAGGCGGTCTGGAAACCTTTGACAATGAACTTCAAGCCTATGCCTGGGTTTACATTTTATCGAAAACTCAAACAGGAAAAGCCCGTACCGGCACATTTTTATTACCGCCGGAAATTGTAAAATTGATCAACCGGGGAATTGAACTGGGGGAAGCTGATGATATTGTTTTCCGGCGCAAAAATTCCAAGCAGGGCAATGGCGCGGTCGGCATTCTTACCAATGATATCATCAGTAGGACAGAATATTACCGGGAAGCAGTAATCCTGGCATTGATCCCTTTTATAAATAAGGATTTATTCTAATGTTAGATTCTGTGAGGTGTGTATTGAAAAAAATTATTTTGTTGCTGGTAATTTTATTAGCAGGCTGCAGCAATATTAAAGAGGGCCAACTTATTTACATGGAACCGGATAAAAATAGTCCTTTCAACTTTCCCTATTACCTGTTTATTCCTGACGATATTTCTCCATTGGATTCCTTACATCTGATCATTGAACCCAATAATTCCGGATTCGTGGATGATGACCTGCAAAAGCATATTGAAAAAGCAGAACGCACTGCCAGTCGCGAGTTTTATCTGGGAAATTATGTCTCCCGACAATTGAAGTATCCACTATTAGTACCGGTTTTTCCCAGAACCAGATCGGAATGGAAAATCTACACCCATGCCCTGGACCGGGATGTCATGGAGCAGCAAAATAATGCTCTGGAGAGAATCGATTTGCAATTACTGGCAATGGCTGACAATGCTTGCGATAGTCTGGAAAAATTAGGGTACAAAATGGCAGATGATTATCTCATGACCGGCTTTTCCGCATCAGGAAGTTTTGCCAACCGTTTTACAGCATTGCATCCGGATAAAATCAAAGCCGTGGCGGCCGGTGGAGTGAA
Organism: uncultured bacterium; assembly: GCA_964498725.1. Classification (GTDB taxonomy): domain Bacteria; phylum Fidelibacterota; class UBA2242; order UBA2242; family JAFGTP01; genus JAFGTP01. The sequence continues at coordinate 10,774 of CAZCHS010000096.1, forward strand.
CGGGCTGTTGATTTTGCCAATGTCTGAACGAAAAGATCATCAATTGAAATATCCCCTTGGCGTTGCGGATATTGAGGCCATCATCAAAGCTAGATTTGATTTTAAGCGCTTTCGGAACACTCCACAATTTTATTTTATGGGAGAACTGGACAGTAATGATGCTATTCCTTATGAGGATGGCTACAGCATCGCGGAGAGGGAACTGGTTTTCCAACTGCTGGGCCGGGAAATGCAACCCAAACGGTGGCAGGCCTGCCGGTCAATTTATGACAGCCTGGAAATCAATGCTACACTGAAAACTTATCACAATACGGGACATGAGCAAACTGAAACTATCAAAAGTGCTGTGGTTGAGTTTTTTATTGAGGTGCTGAAGAGTGAGAAAAATTAAAAATAGTGATATCGCACCCTGTGGTATGAATTGCGGCATTTGTCTGAAAGTTCTGCGGGATAAAAATCGTTGTGGCGGCTGCCGGGGCAGTGATGAGAACAAATCGAAATATTGTATTCAATGTGTGATAATTAATTGTGAGCACTTACCGGCTTCCGGCTTCTGCTATGATTGCGATAAAATTCCCTGCCGTCGTCTCAAACAACTGGATAAACGCTACCGTGCCAAATATCACATGAGTATGCTGGAAAACCTGGAATTTATCAAGAATCATGGGCTGTCAACCTTTGTCAAAAAAGAAAACGAACGCTGGCGTTGTCCTGATTGTGGCGGACTCATTTGTGTCCATCGTAAGGGTTGCCTGGATTGCCAAAAGAACTCATAAAACCGGTTGCTTATCTTGGGATATTTTCTTAATCTAATGGAATTAAATTGTTATCATTACACAGGAGGATAAAATGACAAAAAATCTAGTGATTACTCTGATTGGCAAAGATGAAATCGGCATTGTCGATAAGGTCACCAATATGATTTTAAAATATCAGGGCAATGTGGTGGAAAGTAAAATGGCACGGCTGGGTGGTGAATTCGCCATGCTATTGCAAGTGGACGCCAATGCTGATAAAATGAAAACTCTGGAAGAAACTATTGTCAAACTGGAAGATGAAGGCTATCAGGTATTTTATAAAGAAACCACTGATGAAGCGACGGATAAATTCAAGGGCTGGTTGCCCTATGAAATCGAGGTTACGGGGGCTGATCATGAAGGGATTATCCATAATGTCACCCACCGTCTGGTTGAAAATGGTATCAATATCGAATCCGTTGATACGAAAACTGCTTCCGCGCCCATGAGCGGCACCGCGTTGTTTACCATGAATGCCGTTGTATTGGCACCACCCAAGAAAACCATTCACGCTTGGGCGGAAGATCTGGATGAAGTCGCCGCTGAAATGAATGTGGATATTGAAATTTTTAACTATAGAGGATAAACCTTATAGGTCTCCAAGATCTGCAAGGTTTGGCATAATTCCTCTGGATTTCGGAATTTGTAAGGTTTTATCTCGAACTTGGAATTTATGATGGGAATCCAGAATTGGTAATTGCTTTCAATCACCGGCTTCACCGACACGCTTTAACTGCCATTTAGCCAATAAAGGACCTGTTATTTCAAATATTATGGTTGTGGCTATCACAAGATTTAGTACTGTACTTCCAAGTTCCGGCATGCGATCATGGACCAGGAGGGCAAAGCCAAGGGCAACTCCAGCCTGAGGCAGCATACACCAGCCGATATGTTTATTGATAATAGCAGGCGCTTTTATGATCTTTCCGGTCAAATAACTGCCCAATAAAAATCCCAGTGTTCGCGCTCCGACATAGGTGACACCGATTAGTCCCATTGCGGTCAATGTATGAAGTTCTAATTTAAATCCTGACAGTATGAAGAAAATTGCCAGAAAAGGTTCCCGTATCTTTTCGATTTCATGAAAGGGTTTTGAACGGTTTTTGGAAAAATTTGCCACTACTGTTCCCAAAACCATGCAGGCTAATAAATAGGATACTTTTAGGTAAATGGCAAGACCACTACACAACAGAACAAATCCCATGGCCTCAATAAGCGTCATTTCTCCATCTCTGATTTTATCGGTTATCAAGGTCATAGGCAGTCCGATAATACTGCCTATTAAAACAGCGCCTCCCAGTTCCCATAGATTACTTGCAAGCTGTTCAAATCCATTGGTTTCGCTGCTTAACCCCTTTGCAATTACAAAAAGGATACTGAAAGAGAGGACACCCCAGGCATCATCAATTGCCACAACACCGAGGACAGTATCGCTTAATTTCCCTTTGGCCTTGCTTTCTTTTACGGTCTCATATATGGCGGCAGGTGCGGAAGCAGGCGCAATGCCTGCCAGGATTAGGGCAAATTGTAAATTTACGCCAAAAGCCATAAGTGTCAAAAATACAATTAAGATTGTTAATACAGTTTTCCCAACAGAAATCCAGAAAACAATTAATCCTTCATTCTTAATTTTTTCAGCAACAAAACTTTCACCAAGTAAAAAGCCTATCATGGCAAGGGCGATATGAGACACAAAAGGAAACCAATGGGACGCTTCTTCAGGAATAATATTCAAAAATGATGGATTCAAGGCAGCACCGAGAAACAGTAAAATGGTCACTCCCGGAATAGAAAATTTATCCGATGCAATATGGGCTACATAACCTGTTAACAAGAAAAAACCAAGTATTATTAGTATAATTCCTTGTCCTAATTCCATGATTTTTCTCCATTATTTATTACAGTATAACGGTTTAATATCAAAAAATAAACTACTGTAATTTTTTTTATGGCATGATGTTACCGGTAATATATTATTATTTGAAGGAATGAAATGTTTATGAATAATGCAGATTAGGATTACTTATCTTGTATTATTGACCATTTTGCAATTTATAAATATTATGT
>CAZCHS010000097.1:0-13583 GCA_964498725.1 uncultured bacterium
CGTATCGGCGCGAAGCGGGCATTATTCATATTTTTATGAATAATGCAGGTTAATTGTGTTTGTTCATGATGCATTTAATATTTCCTTAGAAATACTAAAAGACGGGAAAAATTTACGAGCGGCAAATTCTCCTTCAATTCCCGAGGGAAATGCAAAAGAAGACAATACTGAAATAAATCTTGGCTCATAATTTGTATAGAGTAGGCTCCTGATTAACAGGATGAAATTAAATCGAATTTATAAATGAACAACCAAAGGCTTAACTGAATCGGTGGTGTTAAATGTCAGAAAAAATTGATGTCAAACAAATTCTAAATTCAATTTCTGAAGAGGTGGTTTTTTTAGATGTTGATGAAAAGAAAAGTTTGGGTGTAGTATTAAATGGTATTGAAACACTAATTAATTGGGCAACGGCAGAAAAACTGACCAAAACTGAAATTGCACTTAAAAAAGTTGTTGATATTCTGGAATCCTTAATTTTGGATGAGAGCGAGGATGCTGAAAAAGATATTGAGATCATCGGTCACTTTGTTTCCGAATTGCAAAAAATGGTGGAAAATAACCATAGCGAAGATGATCTCGATTTTTCCGATGACTTAAGCCGGAAGGGTGCGCAAGATATCAATATTGACGCCAGTTCAGCCATTGTTGATGAGGATATACTTGCAGATTATATTATCAAACAGAAGATAGAATTTGAAGAGTTTGAAGAAATCATCATCAATTATGAAAAAAACAATGAACCTGAGCAAATTGATGAATTAAAAAGAAAAATTCACACCCTGAAAGGTGAATCCGCCATCATTGGTATTACTGATGTTGAACGAATCTGTCATGAAATTGAAGAATGGTTGATTGGTCAAGATGATATCAATACGGACAAACTTTTTTATTTGTTGGATTGGCTAAATAATAAGATTAAAAAAATGGAAGGCCGGGAGGTTGATCTTGAAGATGTTGATGAGGTTATAAAAAATTTACACAGTGAAAAAGATGTGAAGTCCGGTAAACCGGAAGACTCTGAAAATACGCCGTTTAAGCCAATTATTCCGGAACACTTACCAGAAAATGCAGATGCCGAAATTTTCAGTGATTTTCTTACCAAACAGATTTCTGTGATGGAAGATCTTGAAATGAATATCATCAAGTTGGATAGCGGTGATAAGGATACAGCGCTCTCCACGATTAAAGGATTAATTCACACATTAAAAGGGGAAGCAAACCTCATGGGGTTAACTCATGTTGGGGAAGTCTGCCACGACAGTGAAACTTTTATCAGCGAGAATGAGTCGGTCACGGATTTTCTATTTGTACTGAAAGATTGGTTGACTGATATTTTTGACTATTATTCCGGCAAAAAGGCCCAACTGCCTAAAGATAGGAAATTAAATAAATTCCTTAAAAGTGAAAAAGAGGACACGACGCAGGAAGAAGCGGAACCGGCCGGCAATGAGGAACTTGAGCCTATTGATGATCCTGAATTGGTGGTGGATTTCATATCCGAGGCAGAAGAGCATCTGGAAATGGCCAATACGGAAATGTTAGGGTTTGAGGAAACCGAGGATATGGAAAAAATTAATGGTATTTTTCGGGCCTTTCACACGATCAAGGGGGTAGCCGGTTTTCTTAATCTCGATGATATCCGTTTATTATCCCACAAAACCGAAGACCTGCTGGATAAAATTCGCAAGCAGAAAATAGAATTGACTGACAGCATAACCGATGTTGTTTATGTTGCCATTGATAAATTAAAGGAATTGATCGCATTGCTGGCAAAGTCAGCCCAGAAAGGGTTTAAGCCTCCTCGCGATCCCTCAGTTAATGAAGTCGTCAATAAAATTATTGAAGTTTCACCAGACCTGGATGAACAATTAAAAAAACCGACATTTACACCTAAAGCCGGTGTAAAGGCTGAACCGGATCTGGCAAAAAAAATGGTTGCAACAGACCGTTCCGCCGGAGGCGTGCAGAAAAATATTAAAATCAAGGAAAATATAAAAGTTGATGCGGTGCGACTGGATCATCTGATCGATTTTATTGGTGAACTGGCTATTGCCGAATCAATGCTGACCCAGTCCCAGGAACTCAGACATGTGGCTTCGGCTGATCTGCTGAAACGAATGAACCGCCTTGATAAAATTACAAAAGAGGTTCAGTCAACATCTATGAGCCTGCGAATGGTAACTGTGAGGTCTACTTTCCAAAAAATGGCGCGCTTGGTTCGTGACCTTGCCAAGAAATCCGGTAAAAAAGTAGATTTTAGTATGAAAGGGGAGGATACCGAACTGGACAAAAATGTTGTCGAACAGATCGGTGATCCCCTGGTTCACCTGGTACGAAATGCTGTTGATCATGGTATCGAAGCCAATGCCCGGGACAGGCGAGAAAAAGGAAAAAATGAGGTCGGGCACATTCAGTTGTCCGCATTTCATAAAGGCGGCAATATTTATATTGAGATCACTGATGATGGTAAGGGTTTGGACAGAGACGCAATATTGGAAAAAGCCATTGAAAAGGGCATTATCACAGAAAATACCAAACTGAAAGATAATGAGATTTGGAATTTAATTTTTGAGCCTGGATTTTCCACCGCCAAAAAAGTAACCGATGTATCGGGACGGGGTGTTGGCATGGATGTCGTCCGCAAAAATATTGAGGCCATGCGTGGCTATATCAATATAAAATCCGAGAAAGATAAAGGGTCAACCTTTACAATCGTGCTGCCGTTGACTTTGGCAATTATTGATGGCATGGTGATCAAAATTGGGATAGAAAGATATATTATTCCGACGCTTTCTGTAATATCCTCCATAAAACCCACGGGAAAAGATTATTTTACAGCAGCCGGAAAAGGTGAAATGATTAAGTTTCAGGAAAACCTTATTCCACTATTTCGGCTATCAGAATATTTTAATATACAAACCGATATAGACGATATAAATGATAGTATTGTTGTGCTGGTTGAATCCGGCATGAAAAAATTGGGTATTATTGTTGACCACTTATTGGGTCAGCAACAAATTGTAATCAAATCTCTAAAAGGAGACATGAAAGACATTAAGGGTATTTCCGGCGGTGCAATAATGCCGGACGGAACAGTGGCCCTGATTCTTGATATTGGAGGTTTAGTTGATATTTCAACGCAAAAAGTAAATAGTTCGGAGGAAAAAAATGAACTTGACCATTAAGTCCAAAATTTTGATCATTATTTTAACTGTGGCACTCATTTTTGGCTTGTTATTGGGGTTTTACAGTCCTTACAAAACAACAAAACTCGGTAATAATATTTTAATCAAAGAAGCTGGATTTATTACAAATTTATTAAGTAGTAATTTGGCGTTAGGTATTCAAACAATGGCTTTTGATGGTGGTGAATCCATCCAATCAACACTAAATTCTCTGGCAAGTGATGAAAAAGAGGATGCAGCCATTGAACTGGTTCGTGTTTATGATGCGGATATGAATTTTTTAAATGGGCTTAATGCGGATAAAAGTAATTCGGATATCAAAAAAGTTGATGATATCTCCTTCAATAATCTAAAAGAGGTATTGGTTGCTGTATCTCCAATCAAAGACGGGGAAGGTAATTTACTGGGATACCTGGAAATTGACTTCTCAAAGAAATTTTTGATCGAAGAAACACGGAATTTTTCGCGCACCTCTTTGATTATCACGCTGATTGTTGTTATTTTAACCATTATTTCCACCTTACTCCTATCGAAAAACATTTCCGGCATCATTGATAAATTACTATTGGGAACCAAAAGGATATCTGAAAACATTGAAGCGGGAAAGATCAATTATCGTGCAAATACTTCGGATATAAATTTCCAATTCCGCCCGGTTCTGGAATCGGTTAATGATATTTTGGACAGCTATGAAAAGCCGCTCAATGAACTGGCACAAGTAATGTCCTCTACTGCACAAAAGGATCTGACTACCAGGGTTAGCGCCAATTATAACGGCAAATTCAAAGATTTTGCTGACAATGTTAACACGGCGATTGAAAATCTTAATGATACAATTAACCAGGTCATTGAAATGGTTGGGTTTGTGAATAATGCCTCAACACATATTCGGGAAGACAGTCAGAACCTGGTTAAATCTGCTGATGAACAAGCGAATTCCCTGGACATGATCTCGACCACTTTACAGGAGATCAGCGACAGTACCAATCAGAATGCAACCAATGCCAATGACACCAAAATAATTTCCGATGATGCCCGTGAAATGGCTGAAGACGGTTCCACAGCCATGGAAAGAATGTTGGAGGCTATTGAAAAAATTAAAAAATCATCAGAGGAGACGGCGGAAGTGGTCAAAACCATTGATGATATTGCCAGCCAGACAAATCTGCTGGCCCTTAATGCACTGATTGAAGCTGAATCGGCCGGAGAAGCGGGAAAAAGTTTTGCCGTCGTTGCCAATGAAGTCAGAAGCCTGGCCCAGCGCAGTACCGAAGCAGCCCAGAATACCTCTGACAAGATCAATGAATCCAAAGAAAACTCTAATGCTGGCACGGAAATGACAGAGCGGGTTGCTGATATTCTTGAAAAAATCGTGAAAATGGTCCAGAAAATGAATAACTATATCGAGGATATTGCCGAGTCTTCCAATATGCAGGCCCATGCCCTTGATGAAATTAACAACTCGGTTTCACAGGCCACTGATGTAACCAAACAAAATGTAGAAATGTCTAAAAAATCCGCTTCTGCTTCAGAAGAACTTGATAAATATGCCGAGAGACTGGCGGAAATCACAGGATATTTTAAATTAAATAATTAATCTAAATTCAGGAGTATAGTATGAAAAAAATATTTTTCATTATTTTAAGTTTATTAGTTGTACAGGTTGTATTCGCTGATATAACCATAAAAGGTGATGCCCGTGTGCGGCCACGGCTGGACCAGGTTTTTGATGCAGAGGGCAAAACTGTTGAGGATTTTTATTATATGTACTGGGCGCGAATTTGGCTGGATGCTCAACTAACAGAAGGGTGGTATTTTTCCACCAAACTGGCATCTGACGGACCGGGAAATTTTATTGGTAAATTTGGCGATACCCCTTATGATGGAAATGGTGGATTTACTGATGGTGCGGCAACACACTCCGGCGGCAGAGGTGTCGTCCGGTTTGCAGAAATGCATTTTGGCAGAAAAACCGATAAGATGGGTTATTCAATGGGTATTCTGCCTATGAGCGCTTTGGGAAATCCGGAATATGATCTGCATTTTTATCCCATGTCAAAAAGTGATGTTCCCTATTTAATTGTAAATACGGCGTCAGCAGCAGGATTTCGAGGCTATTATAATACAGAGCAGGGTCGATTAAATGTTACTTTAACAGTTGATGACAATACCGGTAACAGGCTGAATGATGCTAATCCCAGAGACCCTTACAGTTTATTTGCTGATTACAAAATGAAATTGGGCGAGTTGGATATAAATCCCACCCTTATTTTTACCTCCGCGGGTGAAGATATGGCGGCGCCAATAACTGCCGGTGCAAATGTGGGGCTTCCAAAAGTGGCCGGTTTTAGTTTATCAGGTGGTGGTTATTTTACTACTCAGGGTGTTGAAGCGGCCGGAAAATACAGCGGCATAATGACCCATATTAAGGCAGCGCGACCTCTTGGTCCAGGTACTTTTGTTTCCTGGCTGGATTACAAAACAATTGATACCGACTGGCAGGATGATAATGTCAATACAGCGCTTATCTGGGTGATGTATAAATATGTTGTTTATAAATCAGAAATTGGTAGCTTTTATCTGGCCCCGACTTACAGAGGAATATTTCAGAATACCGGAAATGTGGAATATATCAGAAATAAATTTGAACTAACAATGCACATAGATTTTAAATAAAGAGAGTGCTATAGGAAAGGTAGATGAGCCATAGAGATACGCGTCGAGAGCAGCATGATGATGATGAAATTTTTTATCTTGAACCCGGTTTTATTTATGTTGGATCGGAAAAAAGTGCGGTTAAAACAGTCCTGGGAAACTGTGTATCTGTATGTCTTTGGGACACAAAATTAAGGTTTGGCGGAATGAATCACTTTGTTTATCCCTATACAAAAGACAAACACAAGGCGACGGCGCGATTTGGCAATATTGCCACCAAGACGCTCATAAAGAATATGATCGCCGTGGGAAGTGTCAGTGGTGACCTTGTGGCCCAAATTGTTGGTGGGGCCTCGAAAGAAGACCGGTCCCGGGACAATTTAGGCCGTGAAAATGTTGCCGTCGCCAGGCAGGTATTAGATCGGGCAAATATAACGATCAAATCTGAAGACATTGGCGGGCATTTAGGACGGAAGGTAATCTTTGATGTACAGAATGGTCAATTAATGGTGATCAAAGTTCACCAGATTAGGGATACCGACTGGATAAAGCCTTCACTGGATGAGCAAAAAGATGAAAGTGAAAAAGTATGATTGATAATATTACCTTTAAAAAAGTCCGTAAACTGATCTATGATGAAGTCGGTATAAATCTAACTGAAGTTAAAAAAGCTCTGGTCAGTTCACGGCTTCGCAAACGGATGAATGTCCTGAATATTCCTGAATATAAAGACTATATTCATTTTGTTAAAAATGACAAGTCCAAAAAGGAAATTGTACAGCTTTTTAATATTATTTCAACAAATGTGACTCATTTCTTCAGGGAGAAAGACCATTTTGATTTCTTTGAAAAAGTATTCCTGCAGTCCAAAAAAGAGGGCCGGGACCGATTTCGAATATGGTCGGCGGCTTGCTCCTCCGGGGAAGAACCTTATTCTATCGCCATGACCCTTGAGGAATTGCTGCAGGGGGAACGATATGATTACAAAATCCTGGGTACGGATATTTCAACAAAAGTATTAAACATGTCCCTGCAGGGAATTTACCAGGAAAAACAAATGCAAACGGTTAGTTCCAAGCTAAAATTGAATTATTTTACGAAATATACCGATGATAAAGATTTAACCCTGTATCAAATTGATGATCGAATTAAACGTCGTGTTTTGTTCAAAAGATTGAATCTGTCCAAGCCACCTTTTCCGCTGAAAGGCAATCTGGATGCAATTTTTTGCCGAAATGTTATGATTTATTTTGATGATATTGTAAGAACAAGACTTGTACAGGAGTTTTATCGTTTGTTAAGACCCGGCGGCTTCCTCTTTATCGGGCATTCTGAAAGCCTGGCGGGATTGCAGAATATCGATTTTAAATTAATAAAAGCCTCTATCTATAAAAAAGAATTATAAAGGAGCAGTAATTATGAGAAAAATATTATTTGTAGATGATGAAGAAGGTATCCTTGATTTATACAGTCAATTACTGGATGACACTGAATATGAAGTATTTACTGCCACTGATGGTTATAAAGCCCTGGAGATTATGGAAAAAAATGTCATTCCTGTAATATTTCTGGATTTAAAAATGCCCAAAATGTCCGGTATCGAACTTTGCGAACGGATTCGTGAAAGTAACAGCATATCAATAATTAACGCCATTACGGGCTATTCTTCCCTGTTCGAACTGGTGGAAATTCGTAACGCGGGATTTGACGATTATTTTAAAAAACCGATTGAATTGGATGATCTGTTAGCGGTTATAAAGAGTTGTTTTGAGAAGATCGATCGCTGGGAAATTAGTTTCAGAGAGTGATGATACATGTGTATTAGACGGAGGAAAAATTGATCAAAACGGTTGATATATCAGATTTAAAAATTTCTGATAATGAAAATGATATTCTGGTCACCTATTCACTGGGTTCTTGTGTGGGGGTGACATTGTATGATCCGGAAGAAAAGATCGGTGGTCTGATACATTGTATGCTTCCTCTTTCAAAAGTGGACCGTGAAAAGGCCCGTAAAAATCCTTACATGTTCGTGGATACCGGTCTGATGAAGATGCTGCAGGATATGTATGCCAGGGGAGCCAAAAAAAAGAATCTCATTGCAAAACTGGCCGGCGGTGCCAAACTTCTGGACAAAAATAATATTTTTAATGTGGGTGAGCGAAATATCGTTGTGGTCAGAAAAATATTATGGAAAAATGATATATTGATCAAAGGAATGGATGTGGGGGGCTCAAAATCAAGGACTGTCAGACTTTATATGGACAGTGGCAGAACCACTGTGCGTAATAAAGGAGAGGAGAACGACCTATAATGAGCAAAAGAGAAGAAATAATTAAGGAACTGGATAGTATAGAATCAATTCCGGCCACTGTAACCAAGGTTTATAAACTATTGAAAAATCGCGAAGAAGTGGATTTTAAAGAATTGGTCCGTTTGATCGAATATGACCCCTCCCTGACGACTAATATTTTGAAATACGCCAATTCAGCTTATTACGGATTTAAGTATAAGATAACCAGCCTGCACCAGGCCCTGATTCGAATCGGTATTGACAAAATATTTGACCTGGTAATGGCGGCATCGGTTGGTCCCATATTGAAAAAGGGCGTTAAAGGCTATGATCTTCCCCGTGGTAAATTGTGGGAACATTCCATTGGCGTGGCAATCGGCGCGGAAAGGTTGGCGACGGAATTGAAAATTTCCGCTCCGGGATATTTATTCACCGCCGGATTACTGATCGATATTGGCAAGATCGTTTTAGGGTCTTTTGTGAATATCGATGCCCAGCCTATAATAAAATTAGCCTTTGAAAAACATATTCCCTTTGATGTGGCTGAGCGCAGGGTACTGGGTATTGATCATGCCGAGGTAGGCGCGCTGCTCCTGGAAAAATGGGGAATTCCCGAAGAAATTGTGGAAGTGGAAAAGTGGCACCATCAACCCGACCGGTTTGAAGGGGACAAAACTGTTGTGGATCTGGTCCATGCTGCTGATGCACTGACAATGATCGCCGGTATTGGTGGGTATGGCCGCGACGGTTTGAATTACCGGCCATCGGCACAAGTCAGTGAACGATTGAAACTGACACGGGCGGTCAATGAAAAAGTAATTGTGGAAATAATTCATAATATTGAAAAAGTTTACGAAATGCTAACATTATAAAACAGGTGAAATATGTCATTAAATATTTTAATCGTTGATGATTCGGAAATTGTCAGACGGGTAATCAAAAAAACCCTGGATATTGCCGAAATACCCTACACAGAGCTCTTCCAGGCGGCCAATGGCAGAGAAGCCTTAAATATTTTGGATGGAAACTGGGTTGATTTGATCTTTACGGATATCAACATGCCGGTAATGGGCGGTGTGGAAATGGTCAAACAACTGGCGAAAGATGATGTCTTAAAGGATGTCCCGATCGTTGTGGTTTCAACCGAAGGGAGTACATCGCGTATTGATCAGCTGAAAAAGAATGGTGTTTCGGCTTATTTACGGAAACCCGTCACTCCGGAACAATTGCGTGACATTGTATTTGATTTGATAGGGGGAGAAGAAAATGTGTAAAGATTATTCAGATGTTCTATACAGGGTTTTGGAAGAATCCCTGGAAAACCTGGCCTTTATGTTTGCTGAAGTCATTGATATCAATGATCTGGCTATGAGTGATACGGAGTGTATCAAAGTTTCCATGACCTTTACCGGCGATCTCTATGATGGTTCTTTAAAGATGATCGTACCCTCCAATATCAGTAGTGAATTGGCCGGCAATATTTTAGGAATTGATGACACCAGTGACGAAGCTTTTGAGTTAGGCAATGATTCGCTGAAAGAGGTTTTGAATGTGATCTGCGGCCGGGTGCTGACAGAAATATCCGGTACCGAACCACTCTTTGACCTGTCGATCCCGGAGTTGGAAACACTTTCCTGTCAGAGTATTAAAGAACAGATTAAACAGAAAAATAGCTGCAGCGCACTTATCGATGACATGTATCCGATTATATTAGAGTTTGAAAAGAAGGATAAATGAGAAAGATAAAAGTATTAATTGTTGACGATTCTGCAATTGTACGTCAAATTTTTACCCGTGAACTCAATCGTTCCAATGAGATTGAAGTTGTGGGCTCGGCTGCTAATCCCTTTATTGCCCGGGACAAGATCATACAGCTAAAACCCGATGTCATCACATTAGATATTGAAATGCCAAAAATGGATGGTATTTCTTTTTTAAGAAAATTAATGAAATATTATCCCCTGCCGGTGATTGTTGTTTCATCCCTTACCCGAAAAGGCAGTGCAATTGCCATGGAAGCCATGGAAGAAGGCGCTCTGGAGGTCATGAACAAACCGGGAGCGGCCTATACTGTCGGTGATATGTCCATCGAACTGGCGGATAAGATCAAAGCAGTATCAACTGTCAAAGTGCAAAAACGAAGCGCTAAAGCAGAACAGGTTAATAAAAGACCGTTAAAACTATCGCTAACCGCCACCACTGAGAAAATAATCGCCATTGGATCGTCAACAGGCGGTACCAAAGCATTGACCGATATTTTGCCGGCCTTACCCCATAATGCGCCGGGAATGTTGATTGTTCAGCACATGCCGGAATTTTTCACGAATTCCTTTGCGAACCGGTTAAATGAGTTATGTGATGTGGAAGTTAAGGAAGCCGAAGATGGTGAGACGGTTCATTCCGGAAAAATACTGATTGCCCCGGGAAATTTTCATATGCTGTTGCGTCGTTCCGGCGCCCGGTATTATGTGCAGGTCAAAAAGGGTCCCCTGGTCAGTCGCCACCGCCCGTCAGTGGATGTTTTATTTAAATCGATATCAAAATATGCTGGGAAAAATGCCGTTGGTGTCATTATGACCGGCATGGGCAAGGATGGTGCTGACGGAATGAAAAAAATGCATGACAGTGGCTGTAAGACCATTGCGCAGGATGAGAAAACATCAATTGTTTTTGGCATGCCGAATGAAGCGATTAAAATCGGGGCAGTCGACTATATCGTTCCTTTGCAAAAGATTCCTGCTAAAATACTTGAACTTGCTCGTTAATCTTTATTAAGTTTATCCATGAAATTTTTAGAATTAGTCCGTAAAAGAAAGAGCACCAGAAAGTATAGTAATAAACCTATTCCCCGGGAAATACTGGACAAATGTATGGAGGCTGCCCGCCTGGCACCTTCCGCCTGCAATTCCCAACCCTGGAAATTTATTATAATCAAATCAGACCCGTTGAAAAACCGGGTGGTTCGCGAATGTTTCAGTGGTGTTTACGCTATTAACTCCTTCGTAAAAAAGGCTGATGTGATAGTGGTTGTGGTGCGGCAAAAAGCCAATTATAAATCCAGACTGGGCGGAAAATTCAGAAAGGTTGATTTTAGCCTGATCGATATTGGCATTGCCTGTGATCATTTGACATTGCAAGCTGAAGAACTGGGTGTGGGAAGTTGCTGGATCGGTTGGTTCAATGAAAAAGAACTAAAAAAAATTCTTGAAATACACAAAAAAGATAAAATTGATGTTATCATTTCTCTTGGCTATCCTGAAAAACAATATGTTAAGCCTAAAAAAAGGAAAAGCCTGAACGAGACAAGAGAATATATTAAGTAAAGTCTTTTCACCGATTAAATTCATTTTTAACAGAGATTAAAATTCCTTTTTTACTAATAAAAAGTGTTTTGTATTTGTTTTTATAAATTATATATTTGCCACCTTGAAATAAATTGAAAGAATAATATAAAAAGGAGTCCTATAAATGGAAAATGCAAAGATATCTAAAATTAGAAATTTTGGTATTGTTGCGCACATTGATGCCGGTAAAACCACCACAACAGAGCGTATTCTGTTTTATACCGGAATCACACACAAAATGGGTGAAGTGCATGACGGTGCCGCAGTGATGGATTTTATGCAGCAGGAACAGGATCGTGGAATAACCATCTCTTCGGCTGCTGTAACAGTTAACTGGAAAAACCATCAGTTCAATATAATTGATACCCCGGGACATATTGATTTTACCCTGGAAGTGGAACGGTCCCTGCGTGTGCTGGATGGCATCGTAATGGTTTTTTGTGCTGTTGGCGGTGTTGAACCCCAGAGTGAAACAGTTTGGCACCAGGCTGATGAGTACAAAGTACCGCGCATCGCTTTTGTCAACAAAATGGACAGGCTGGGTGCGGATATACACCATACGGTTGATGCAATGAATGAAATGCTGGGAGCTAATGCGGTACATTTTCAGTTGCCAATCGGTGCTGAAGATGATTTTCGCGGCATCATTGATCTGGTATCCATGAAAGCCTATATCTTTAGTGAACTGGAAATGACAGAAATTGACATTCCTGAAGATATGCAGGAAGAAGCTGAAACTTACCGGGATGAGATGATCGAAAAGGTCTCTGATTTTGATGAAGTCCTGATGGATAAATTCCTGGAAGAAGATGAAATTAAAGAGGAAGATATTATTCGCGCCGCCCGTAAAGCAGTCTTGAATCTCTGTATTACGCCGGTATTTTGCGGAAGTGCTTTTAAAAATAAAGGTGTCAGATTATTGTTGGATGCAGTTAATGATTATCTTCCGTCACCGTTAGACCGTGGTATTGTGACCGGTGTTGAAGTTAAAGACCCGAATACTACGATTTCCAGAAAACCAAGAATTTCCGGTCCTACAGCAGCTCTGGCATTCAAAATTACCAATGATCCCTACGTGGGACAGCAGACTTTTGTCCGGGTTTATTCCGGTGAAATTAAATCCGGCAGTTATGTTCATAATCCGGGAAAAGGAAAGAAAGAACGGATTGGCCGGATTTATCGCATTCATGCCAAAGACCGCCAGGAAGTTCAGTCCTTGCAAGCCGGTGATATCGGTGCGCTGATCGGCATGAAATTTACTACAACCGGTGATACATTATGTTCGGAGGATAAGCCGATTATTCTGGAAAATATTCACTATCCGGAAACCGTACTGGACATGTCAGTGGTACCTAAAAACAAAAAAGATCGTGAAAAATTATCCATTGCCCTGGGAAAAATAGCCCTGGAAGACCCTTCATTTAACGTCTTTTATGATGAAGAAACTGATGAAACCGTAATATCCGGCATGGGTGAACTTCACCTGGAAGTTATTGTGGACCGGCTGAGAACCGAGTATAAAATGGAAGTGGAAGTGGGCGAACCAAAAGTAGGCTACAGAGAATCCATAACCCGCGAAGCCGAAGACGACCACAGATATAAGAAACAGACCGGTGGTAAAGGTCAGTTTGCGCATATTGTTTTTCGTCTTGAACCCAACTCCGGCAAAGGGTTGCAATTTGAAAACCATGTCAAAGGTGGAAATATTCCCAGAGAATATATTCCCGCAATAGAAAGTGAATTTTACAAAGTTGCCGAAGATGGAGTTTTTGCCGATTATCCAATGGTGGATGTGAAATTTGTGCTGATTGATGGAAGTTATCATGCAGTTGATTCCAGCGAGATGGCTTTTCGAAGCTGTACCAGACTGGCCTTACGAAAAATCATTCATAAAGCCGGTCCGCAATTATTGGAGCCATTGATGAAACTTGAAATCAACTGTCCCGATGAATATATGGGTGATGTGATCGGTGACGTAAATAAACGCCGTGGTAATATTGAGAAAATGAGAAGACACCGCAAAGGAAGCCAGAAACTTTCCGGTAATGTACCGTTGAAAGAGATGTTTGGCTATGCATCAGCATTGCGAACTATCACCAGTGG
>CAZCHS010000098.1:0-7132 GCA_964498725.1 uncultured bacterium
TGGGGTTGTAGAACGATCATCTTGATCGTTTAATATTAATATTTAAAGGTAACTGTTCAGATAAATTAAAGATTTTATGAATACTGCCGATAATAATAAAGTTTTTTGATGGAAAAAGTCTAAGGTATTACGGGTATATAATATTTGTGATGTTTTGGACAAGGAGGAACCAATGAATTGTGCAAAAAATACTTCAATCGCTCATGGGAATTATAACGGATTGTGGGAATGGGATATTGAAAATAACAAATTAGTAATTTCTCCCAACAATTATCATCCGTTAATTTTTTTCAATGATGAGATAGAGTATAAATTAAAAACACTGTTGGACAGACTACACCCCGATGACCGCGCTCAGTTCAAAATTCTTTGTGAAAGAGTAAAAAATAAATCTTTAAAGAATTTTAACAGTATTGTAAAACTTAAACATTATGATAGCAAATACCGGAAAATAAAATTATGCGGCACAATCAGTAACCATCTCAACAACCGGTATTTTGGAACCTTCGAAGATGTCACTGAGTGTATCAGGAATAAAACAATACTGGAAATGAACGCCAATAATTTTTACCAATTCATTGAAAATAATGAAGATGTAATAATTGTATTTGATGAAAACGGTCAAGGTGTCTATGCCAATAATGCTGTAGAAGATAAGCTTGGATATACAGCTGATGAGATGAATACTATTGATTATTCAGTTTTATTTACAAGCAAAACCGGTCTGTCAATCAAAACTATCGCCAAACAAATTAAAAATCACCGTTACAAAAAGTACAGTATGACCCTGGCCGGCAAAAACGGCCGGAAAATTCCTGTTGAAACGCGGATCTGGCAGGGGGAATGGGACGGCCGGAACTGCATTATTACCCAGTCAAAAGACAAACATATTCAAAAACAAACGCTAAGAAATTTTGATGTTATCTTTAACTCCAGTCCCGCACTAATAGCTATCCATGAATTACCATCCCGGAAGATCATCAAAGTAAACAGATCAATATTGGATAAAACAGGATTTAAACAAAAAGAACTGATCGGAAAATTTCCCTGGGAAACAGGACTGTATCCCAAAATTAACATTCATGATAAGCTTGTTGAAGAATTAAATAGGTATGGCCGAATCAATGGTGTTGAATATAAACTAAAAATAAAATCGGGAAAATTAATTGACCTTCTATTATTTGGTGAAGTTATAGAAATTTTAGATGAAAAATATCTACTGACGATATCAACTGACATTACCAAACAAAAAACAGCCGAAAAGGAAGCTATCCATGCCAATCAATATAAATCGGAATTTCTGGCCCACATGTCCCATGAAATCCGCACGCCTATCAATGGCGTCATCGGCATGTCGAATTTGTTGATGAACACAACCCTTGATCCCAGGCAGCATAATTATGTGGAAATTTTAAAAACCAGTGGTGAAACACTGTTGACGCTGGTCAATGATATACTGGACCTCTCAAAAGTGGAAGCCGGAAAACTGGAATTGGATGAGGTGGATTTTGATCTGCATAACCTGTTGCGGGACTTCAGCAAAACCATGGCTGTGAAAGCCGATGAAAAAGAGTTGGATCTTTTCATTTACAGCGATCCCTCAATTCCCACACAAATCAAAGGCGATCCCGGCCGTATTCGCCAAATCCTGGTGAATCTTACCGGCAATGCCATCAAATTTACCGAAGAGGGAAATATCAAAATTTTTGCATCGGTAAAAAAGGAATTAACGGATGAATGGATACTGGAATTCAGTGTCAGCGATACCGGTATTGGCATTCCCAAGGAAAAGCAGGCAACATTATTTCAAAAATTCAGGCAGGCGGATGCGTCGATCAACCGCAAATACGGCGGCACCGGGCTTGGCCTGGCAATTTCACAACATTTAGTCAAATTAATGCAGGGTAAAATTACCCTTGAAAGTGATGCCGGCGCGGGGACAACTTTTCGATTCCAAATAAAAGTCAGCAAAAGCGATGAACAAATAGAGGAGATTCAGACCTATAGTCCCGGGGACAGGAAAATAATGGCTGTCAGTCATAGCTGTGGCAACCTGGAGATTATTAAAAAGATCTTTGCTGATTGGAAAATCGACTATTACACCACCAACGATGAAATCCATGCCCTGGATAAATTGAATACCGCTGTAGATAGAGGTGAGCCCTTTGATATTGTCCTGGTGGATTTGCAAAAAGAGGGCATTGAGGAAGAATTTGGCACCCTGATCAAACGTAATAAAAAATTGCAGCAGACAAAAATGATCCTGGTTACCAATATTTCCTACCGGGGTGATGTGCTGAAATATAAGAAAATCGGGTATTCCGGATTTTTGACCAAGCCTTTGAATATTCTGGACCTGTACGATTGTATCACCGTTTTATCTTCCGGTAAGAAAAATATGCAATCACAGAAATTAATTACACGGCATACGATCTCAGAGCACCGGAAAGCCGGCATGAATATTCTTATTGTGGAGGACAATGTTATTAATATGTCAGTTGTTGAATCGCTGCTGGAACAACTGGGCTACAACTATGACAAAGCCGTCAACGGAAAGATTGCCCTGGAAAAAGTTAAAGAAAAAATTTATGACCTGATCTTTATGGATATTGAAATGCCGGAATTAAACGGCATCGAAACAACCCTGCAAATCCGCAACCTGGAAGAAAATCACTCAAAAAGGAAAACACCCATTATCGCGATGACAGCAAATGCCATGAGCGGTGACCGTGAAAAATATCTTTCCCTGGGTATGGATGATTATATTTCCAAACCAATCGATTCCAAACTATTCAAAAAGACGCTTGAGAAATGGCTTTATCCAGCCGGAAAAAGGGATCATTTTTTATTAACGGAAAAGATAAAATTCAATAATCAGGATCTGTTCAAAAAAACCGGTACTAAGATCTTTGATTTTGATGAATTAGCTGAGCGCGTGCTGGGAAATAAAGAAATGGCCCAACAAATCTGCCAGACCTTTATTGACACAGTCCCTGCTGAGATAGACCAGTTAAAGCAACTGCTGCAAGCCGGCGAACTGGAAAAGGCGACACGGCTGGCGCATAAAATCAAAGGCGCAGTGGCTAATATTGGCGGAAAAAGTTTACATAAACGCATTTATTCAATGGAGCAGTGTGGCCGGGCAGAGGATATTTCCGGGATGATTAAAATTTTGCCTGAACTGGAATCAGAATTTGGACAATTGCGGAAAGAAATTTCCGCCCGGTTGTAACGATATTTGTTTCATTGCAATCCAACGGATCAATAAATGTAACCTTATAAAAAAAGTACTCAAAAATAATGAAAATATTAATTGCAGAAGATGACTTTATCAGCCGGAAAATACTGGTGAAATATATGGATAACTGGGGATATGATTTTGTCGCGGTCGATGATGGTCTGGCAGCCTGGGAAAGGGTGCAGCAGGATCAGGAGGTCAGGATCGCTATACTGGACTGGATGATGCCGAAAATGGACGGGTTGGACGTATGTAAGCGGATCAATAACGGTGATTTTCGCCATCCGATCCATGTTATCATTGTGACAGCGAAAACAGATAATCAGAGCATTGTGCAGGGATTAGAAGCCGGCGCCAGTGATTACATTGCCAAACCCTATGATCCGAAAATATTAAAAGCGCGAATCCAGGCCGGTGTCAGAATAATTACCATGAATGAGGAACTGCGAAAATACAGCTATGACATGGAAAAACTTGCGAAAGAGCGCGCGATGCAGTTGATCCATTCCGACCGCCTGGCAACCATTGGTATGCTCAGCAGCGGCATTGCCCACGAGATCAACAATCCCACTTCTTTTATTTCCGTTAATATTCAAAATATTGAGGACAACTGGCACCATATTGATAAAACCATTCAAAGCGCTCCCGCGTCAGCGAATAAAGCTATTGCAGCTACTCTTTCGGCAAAAATGCCGGGCATATTTACTGATATCAGAAAAGGTATCAAACGGATCAACTCAATTGTCAGCAGTCTTAAAAATTACTATAAAAGTGATAAAAATTCCCGTAAGAGCCGGGAAGCTATAAAAGTAGTAATTGATGAGGCCATCCAGCTATGCCAGAACCGTTTGAAGGAGAATATTGAGTTAATCGTCAATATTTCAGAGGATATTCCGAAAATCTGTATCAATCCCCAGGAAATTGAGCAGGTACTGGTGAATTTGATCATCAATGCTATTGATAGTATGCAGGATACTGAAGAGAAAAAACTGACCATCACGGCAAATAAGGCCGGAGACACCATGGATATCAGGGTAAAAGATACCGGCAATGGAATTCCGGCAAAAGATTTGAAAAATATTTTTAACCCTTTTTTTACCACAAAATCAAAGAGTAAGGGCACGGGAATGGGGCTTTCCATATCTAAAAATATTATACAAAATCATAATGGTGAGTTATTTGCAAGGGGCAATGAGATTAGTGGTATGGAATTTATAATAAAATTACCTTTTTTAAACCAGCAAAAGGAAGGGTTATGAGTTTTAAAATTTTGATTGTCGACGACGAAAAAGAGATACGGGATTCCCTGGCTCTCAGATACGAATTGCAGGGGTATGAAACACTGACAGCGAAGAACGGGAAGGATGCATTAAAAACCTTATCAGAGAAAAAGATCAATATCGTCATCTCCGATATTATGATGCCGGTGATGAATGGGGTGCAATTAATGAAGGTGATCCGGCAAGAATTTCCCATGATCAAGGTGGTCATGATCACCGGTTATGTAACCCTGGACAATGCCCTGGCCTGCTACCGGTACGGCGCCTACAATGTTGTCTTTAAACCCTTTGAGGACCTGAAAGAACTGGATGAGAACATTAAGGAACTAAAAGAGTACCTGGAGCGGTGGCAGAAAAAATTGTCAACACTTGTTAATATGAAACCTAAATCAGAGGCTGACAATGGTTGATTATGAAAACAATGAAGTGGTTCGTGAGTTTTTAGATGAGACACTCAGCGGCTTTGATACGATTGAAAACACCATGATCGAGCTGGAGAATGATCCGGAAAATGTGGACTTGATCAACACGATTTTTCGCCCGGTGCATTCATTAAAAGGAAATTCCGCCTACTTTGGTTTACTCAAGGTCAAAAAACTGACTCATAATTTGGAAAACCTACTGGATTCGGCCCGCAAAAGTAAAATCAAGATCACACCGGAGATCATAACCATTCTTTTGTCGGGAATTGATTATCTGCGGGAAATGATCAGCCGTGTGGAAGAAGGCGATGAAGAAGTTGTCGATGAGGAACGCTATACCGCCAGCCTGGAAAAAATAGACAGTATACTGGCGGAACATGCGCGGCCTTATACGATTTCCGAACAGGAAAAACTGGAGATCATCGAATTTGTCAAGGAAATCAAGCAGGATATCGATGGCGACAAATCGGATAAAGCGCAGAAGATTTTATCCATTTTTTCCAAATCCTCAGGAAAAGAGGAAAAACAAGGGGAAATAAAGGAAGTCAGTGAATTAAAAGGACTCCTAACAAAATCCTTTGACGATATCGAAGCTTCAGAAAAAGATATTGAAGAAATGCAAACCCGGATCGATGCCCTGGCCGGGTATTGTGAATCGGCGGAAGCAAAAGCTAATTATGACGAATTGCTGGACACCTTTAAAACCTTTGCCTATTCGGGCATCGGGATTGATGACGTGGGCCAGGAAATCATCATGGATAAACTGACCGCCCTGGAAAAGCACCTGAAACCTCAGCAGGCTCCCACAGATACTGCTTCCCAATTGCAAAAGAAAAAGCCTGAACCGGAAAAAAAACAAGTCCAAAAATCAACACAGGCAAGCGGCACTTCCACAATACGTATCAATGAGAAAAGTCTGGATGAATTTTTGAATTATGTGGCAGAATTACTCAGTATTGAAGAACTTTTCGGATATATGGCGCGGGATCTGTCAAAGTATGATGTCAACCTCTCCTCCAATTTTAAGCGGAACATGGAGGATTTTTCCCGGATATCTTCAAAATTACGAAACGGCATCATGGACATACGCAAGGTCAAAGCCGATAGTCTGCTGCAGAAAACCCGCCGGATTGTTCGTGATATCGCCAACAAATCCGATAAAAATATTGATATCGAGATCAAGGGTGAGGATCTGAAAATTGATAAAAGTTATATTGAACTGCTGGACAGCCCACTGGTTCATATGGTGCGAAACGCGGCTGACCATGGCATTGAACCTGCAGCCCACCGCAAAGCCGCCGGCAAAGATGAAACCGGCAAGATCACTATCGATCTTTATGAAGAGGAAAAAAATCTGGTCCTTGAAATAATTGATGACGGTAAAGGGCTTGATCTTGAAGTCCTCAAAGAAAAGGCCATTGAAAAAGGCTTTATCGATTCGGAACAGGATTTAAAAGAAGAGGACATTATCAATCTTCTGTTTCAGAGCGGCATTTCTACTGCCAAAAAAGTCACTGATGTCTCCGGACGAGGTGTCGGTATGGATGTTGTCAAACGGACAATTGAATCCGCCGGTGGAAAAATCAGTGTGAAAACAGAAGCCGGCAAAGGCTCCACCTTCGCTATTCAACTTCCGAAAAATGTCAGCACAAAGATCAATGATGTTTATCTTGTGCGCTCTTTTTCTGATGAAGTATATGCACTGCCGTTAAAACTTATAGAAGAGGCGTTTACGCTGGATTACAAGGATATATTTTCCGTCAAAAACAAGGGAAATGTGGTCAAAAGAAGAGGAAATCTGCTGTCCGTTTTTGTTATGGATGAAATATTGAACAAGGAATCACAACAGCTGAAAGAATATTTTGCAACACAAAATAATGTGCCTTTCGTATACGTGAATTTTCCCGGCAAACCACTGGCCATCTGTATCAAGGATGTGGTCGGTGTCCAAACCATAGTGATCAAGGATATTGATAGTCTGAAATTCAACAAGAAAATCTTTGACGGAGCAGCGACGCTGGGAGATGGTAAGATCGCGTTAGTCATCAACCAGGACTGGCTGCAAAGTTATGTGAGCAACAATTAACCTGAATGATTCATATTTTTATGAATCATTCAGGTTAAATTTCTCTTTTGTTCTTGATCCTGAATTGTGAAATAAGCATTCCCGCCAGCATCAGGCTGCAGCCGAA
>CAZCHS010000098.1:7232-13582 GCA_964498725.1 uncultured bacterium
ATGGAAATGGTGATGGCGGAATAAATTTTGGTGATTTTAGCAATTACCTGCACGTGGGAAGCCCAGAAAAAAGCGCTGATAAAAACCAGCAGATCGCCCAACTCAATATGATAGCCGCCCTTGATAGACAAAAAATACATGCCGGTCATGGCCAGCACAGCGCCGGTCCAGGTTTGCTTATTGGTGGCTTTACCAATGAAAATACCGATTATCGGGACAATCACCACATAGAGTCCGGTGATAAATCCGGCATTACCGGCGGTGGTGTACTTCACACCCACCTGCTGAAAACTGGCGCCAATGGTCATGAACACACCGGCCAGGCCGGCGCCGATGAGCAATCCTTTCATATCCATAGATCTCTGGTGATCAATTTTTTTATTTTTTCGCAAAAAATATAGAGGCAGAAGCGAGGTGCCGCCTAGGGCAAAGCGAATGCCATTAAATAAAAAAGGGCCGATATGCGCCATGCCCTCCCGCTGCGCCACAAAGGCAAAGCCCCAGATAGCGGCGGTGAGGAATAGTAGAATATCTGCTTTTATTGTTTTTGGGTTCACGGGTATTGTCCTTATCCATTTCTCCTGAAGATACGAATTTCGAACCCATATTCATACTATTTTTGAGAGGAAAAATAGTCTGGCAGTAGTATTGTTTTTTAAAAAATGCAGTCTGTTTTGCCAGAGTAAATTGGTTTTATTTATAAATTTTTTTATATTGTTTCAATGAACAATCATGTTGAGAAACAGACGAAATTTTCATTGCCAATGACAATAGATTCCATTGAAATTGTAGAAAATTCAATAAGGAATTGGTGTGAAAAAAGTGAAGTCAAAGATAAAATTTTATTTCGTTACATTTTCGCCATTAATGAAGTAATGGAAGCTGTTATAAAACTGGCTGAGATACTGAGGATAGAAGATAACATTAATATTAAAATCGAACCCTATCAAAAGCATATCACCACCCATTTAACCTTTTCCAGGAAAATTCCTCTTGATCCCGATTTTGACCACACCGATGATTTTCTCGAAGAGTATCCGGAATTAAAAGTGGCGCCGGATATTTTCTGGCACCAGGTGGTGAAGAAATGGGTTGACAAAGCCAGTTGGTCAAAATCTTCATTGAAAACCATCACCATAAGTCTGACACAATATGCGCGGGCACAAGATAACCAGGCAGGAGAACTCTATTTCCTGAATATGAAACCCCGGCCAGTGAAAGGCTTGCGTATCGAATATATCAAAGATGATGTAGTAGTTGCCCGGGGTAAGGCGCAGGAATCAGCTGTAAAATTAACCGGAAAATCTATATTCGTGCTCAATGAGATCAACGGAAAGACTTCTGTCCGGGAAATTTATTATAATTATGTCAATAAATATGGCTTTACAAATCCCAAACTAATTGGAAATATAATCGAAGATTTGGAGCAAAGAAAACTTATTGAAATTTCCAGCAAACGGCTTGATGATGCGGAAGAAAGTAATCTCAGGCAGGTTTTAGGGAGATTATTAAAATTTCGCTATAGTATTCCCAATGCTGACCCGTTTATCGGAAAAACCAACAAAAAAATCGGCTGGTTGTGGAGCTTTTCGGCTTATATGGTTTATATTGGTTTCTTGATTGTATCCATCATGATGTTCAGTCAATATATTCCGCAAATTAAAAATTTGGTGAATAATTATTTCGCTTCCAACAGTGTATTGAATGCAAAAATGATTGCCGGCTACTACCTGGGAATCAGCATTTTCATAATTATACACGAGTTTTCACACGCCATTACCTGTAAACGATTTGGCGGACGTGTGCAGGAATTCGGAATAATGTTTTATTATGCTAATATTGCTTTTTTTGTTGACACTACCGACTCTTGGATGTTCAAGAATAAATGGAAGAGAATGATGGTCTCTTTTGCCGGGCCTTTCAGTACCATTTTGCTCGCTTCAATTGCCGGTTGGTTTTGGATTTACTATTTACACATTGGCAATCATACAATATCTCCTGTCTTTGGCACTGTATTCATTGTAGGATTGATCCATGCATTTATAAATTTATTGCCTTTTTTACAATTGGATGGATATTTTATTCTGTCAGATTTCCTTGAGAGACCGAATTTACATCAAAAATCAATTGAAGCACTAGTCTCAATCATAAAAAAAAATAATAAATTTTCTGTGAAAGATACTGTATTTTATTTAATTTATTCCGTTCTTGCTATTACAATGATTGGTGTGTTATTGCTAATGCTTGTAAAATTTTTAATGATTTTATTTGTTCACCATCCCGGTCTTTTCCGTTGGGTGATCACCGGTCTGGTTATTACCTTATTTTTTGAAAAATCAATTAAAGCCGGTTTGACCTGGTACAAAAATAAATTTATGTCACCAATAGACCTGAAAATTAATAACTAAGGAGCACAAATCATGAGTACAGATTCAAAAAAAATGAGCAAGTTAATGATGGAATTGTATGCGAATCCTGAATTAAAAGAGGAGTTTCTCAACAATCCCAAAAAAGTATTGGCAGAAAAAGGAATCGAATACCCTGAGGACCAGGAAATCAAAGTTGTCGAAGAAACAGAAAATTTAAAATATATCATCTTGCCCTATATGGATGATAGTAGTGAAATAAGTACGGAAAGTTTGGAACGGAAAATGAGTAAAACAGTACTCCTCGCCAAGTAAAATTACTGATACACTTGCGTGAGGATACATATCAGCGTCAAAATATTCCGGTCAGGATTACGCTGCAAATCCGACTTTTGTTAGCCAGGGTTTTCCCGGAGTTCTAAAGTTTAAAATCAGAAAGGGGTTTTGTCGCTGATATATATTGAATCTATATTTTTAAAAATTCAAAATAGGTTTCAAAATAAAATTATAGAGGGAACCTTCAACATTAAGGTCGCTTATACTATAATATACCAGAGGTTTCCCGGATATAACTACTCCGGTATTTTTTTCTTGTAAATGATAATTCCTGCCTGTCCGGCCTATGCGGAATTATTCGGTTATGATGGAGATGGAAGACAAACATATCCCGATAAATCCATTAGAATTGTCAGTTACACACAAGAGTAGAATAACTGAGTAGTTACTTTTGATATTTTTTTAATTACCCGTCAGTTTTAAAAGGCCAATCTTAATGACAAAAAAATTTAATTCCAGTATTAAGACTTTCAAAAAATATAAAGTATGCCATCCTCAACAAACAATTGACCGGATTAATTCTGCATTCACAAAGATAGGACTAAAAAGCTTTGTGAAAACCTGGGCAAAAAAAGGTGTTTATATTTCGGTAGCCTGGCTGGAAAATGACATACTGGTGACATCCGGTAAAGGCGCAACAGTACTATTAAGCGAAGCGAGCGCTTTGGGAGAATTGGTGGAGCGATTCTCTGCTAACTGGTTGATTGAATATGATGTTAACTTGCTAAAATACCAGCAGCATAAATACTCAAAAAATAAAAAATGGAGTTTAGCAGAATTAAAAACAAATAAAGCCGACCTGGATTTTTTTATACAAAGTGTTCAGAATGGAAAATTATCAGAGGGATCTTTTCAATTAATCAATAATTTTCCTTTTCATTGGGAAACCGCATATTCCTTAACCCAGGAAATCGAAATTGATTTTCCCTATTTCTGGTTTCGTGCCAGTCAGGGAACTAATGGTATTGCTTCGGGAAATTCCCTGGAAGAGGCAACGCTTCATGCTATTTCCGAGGTTGTGGAGCGTCATAATCTGAGAAGAATGATTGACGGGCAATTAGCATTGCCAACCATAGACCCCAAATCCATAAAAAATCCGGAACTAATCGCAGTGATGGCCTGTTTTCAGAGCATTGATATCGATTTTATCATAAAAGATTGTACCTTAGGAATGCCGTTGCCGACTATTGTTGTTGTTTTTAATAATAAAAAGCACCAAACAGACAATGAGTATTTAAAAACAGTTACGAATAATCTCATCGCTGGCACCGACACAGACCCGGAAATTGCAGCATTACGCTGTTTCACAGAATATATTCAAGGGTATAAAGATGCATTTTCTATTGCGTCGGAATTTATTAAAAAGTGGCATAAATTAGGATTGACTTATAAAGCAAAAAAAGAAGATGACTTCGCTTACCAAATACTCAAAAATAAGCGCATTTATGATATAGACTTTTTACTGAAAACAGATGAGATCATTCCTATTTCTGCTCTGCCAAATAAATTTAATATTGATAATTTGGTGGAATTGGAAAACTGTATTGCTGACTTTAAAAAAATAAATATAGACCTCTGGTTCATGGATTTTACTCATCCGGTATTGGGATTTCCTGTCGCCTTGGTCATTAGCCCGCAAATGCAAATCAAAGGTTTGGAGTATAGTATCACTGATGTATTCAGCAAATTAGCTTTGCAACGAAAAATGATCGACCCGCAAGATAAAAGTTTTGAATTGATTAAACAAAATATTGCAGCCCGGGTAAGTTTGGAAGAACATCTATTAGTAACTGATTGGTATAAAAGCAAGGTGGGAATACGGGAAACGATCAATAAACTGGAAGCCCATATTTGCAATTTTCCAATGGAGTTGGACTTTTTCTTTGACAAATTTGTGTATGAGATTCTGGTTTATTTGCACTTGAATATTGGCAATTATAAGCGGACAAAACTATATAATTCCCTGTTGTCTGAATTTTTCAAAATCATTCCCAATAAACAAAAAGTTCATGAAATGATGCATAATTTCGCGAGAGTTGAATATTATCTGGAAAACGAAGTTGATATGCAAAAAAATCCCAAAAGTAATGGAATCTTAAAGATAATGAGCGCGTCCGGAGTTTCTTTTGATGTTGATAGAAAATGGAAAAATATTGGGTATGAAAATTCAGCACATCCGTTTAACCGCTGTGATTTCAACTGTGAAAACTGTCAGGAATTTGATGATATTTGTGTTTGGAAAAAAGTGAATGTTGAGGATATGGTATAAGGAATTGCTTTTGAGAGTGTGTTTTTTCGTTCTATGTGATTTTGTGGGTAAAACATTTGACTGTCAAATACAAAATCTAAAATCCCCAAAAAATACTATTCATATGGATCTATTAATCCCTGAATTAAACAAAATAAAAACCTGTGTATTCATATATTAATCCGTGTACAAAATTAATTGCCCACTGCATTTCATATAGAAGCTATATTTACCTTCATAAAAATATAAAACCCTGTAAATAGAATTATTAATGTGCCGGTCAACAGATCAACAACCGGTAAAAAATGCACAGGAGATTTTTTAAAAACCGATATCATCAGCCAGTACAAAACAGGTAATGTAAAAATGGCGGCAACCCCTAAAATTAGGAATAAAACAATAACTGATGAAAAGGTAACCGGGGTAATAGTCATGACAATAAAGACACAACTGAGTAAGGCCATGCCGAAAAACAACTTGCTGATATTTGCCGGTTCCCGCTTTGCCTTACGCAAATAATTGAACAATCCGGAAATACCCGGTGTAAAAACCAGAAAGATCAATGACGGTATGAGCAATATCCATAACATTTGCGGTAATGGCCGGCGGATATGCTTAATCATTACTAAAAAAAACAAGTAAAAGGGCTGCCATAAAATCGCGGACACAAAGGCCATTGTAAAGATCGTTAGTTTTTCCGGTTTACTAAAAGGAATATTTGGTGCGGGGATTATTTTTGAAGGGGTTTTGTTTAAGCGCTGATATAAAAGAAATGATATCAGTAACAGTCCGGCTAATCCCGGCATCATAATTTGCGACAGTTTAAAATGCAAGCCAATTGTAAAGATCACTATGACGAGAATCTTTATGAGATTGAAAGAAAATTCTATTTTACTCAAATTTTGTAACTGATTTTGTTTTTGGTGGAAATAGTGATTGTTTTCAAGGCAAATCATCAACCCATTGATGAAACCGATACCAATGGCCACCAACAGTATCCAAAAGGGATGCGCACCGTTGCAGGCAATGCCCAGCATACCTAATACTGTCAGAATATAGCCAAGCGGGAAAAGGAGTCTTGATATGAAATTGGTCATGAATTTAGCAAACAAGTAGGGAAAAAGGGTTGAGAGAAAAATAGTGATCCCGGTATAAAATAGGGTTTCATAGTCACTGAAGCGATTGAGAAACCGGCCGGTCATTATCAATAAAATGAAGGAAAATAAAATTAACCGGTTGACAGCTGCGTGGGCTAAAAAGATATTGGATTTTGGTTGCATTATTTGGCAGCGCTTCCTCTCGAAAAGTAATGAAAGATAGTATTCACAAAATATTGGCGCAAGAGATTTTAACCTGAATTATTCATGAATTTTCAAATCTTTCAAGCAAAACAAATAAAA